>JAVVEX010000045.1:6021-14707 GCA_032251195.1 Nitrosomonas sp. | reverse complement strand
CAAACATATTGTCACGGTGGATCACGCCAACCGCCGCGCCGATGCTTGGCGTAATATCGTAACGGCTCCACATTGAGAATGTGTGGCGAGGCAATTCGGCGACGGCCGCGCCTTTTTTCGCGACTCCAAATATATCATCGGTGATTTCTCCGGTCTGATAGGCGTAACCGCCCATAACGCTCCAGTTTTGCGTTAGTTGCCCGGCCAGGCTGACTTCAACGCCTTCGGTACGCTGACCCTTGCTTAAAAAAGTTTCTCCACCAACAATCGAATTAATGGCATTGGTGCGATCGAGTCGGTAAGCCGCTCCGGTAATGGCCAGATCCGGGCGGATATCCCACTTGACGCCAATCTCCTTCGTGGTGAATTTTTCCGGTTTTAACGTTTCCACCGTAACGTTTAATGCTGTCAGCTGATCGCCGGCGCGCGGCACAAAAGCCCGGCTGTAACTTGCATAAAACGATACTGGCTCGAACGGTTTGTAAATCACGCCAAAACGCGGCGAAATCAAATCATCTCTGGTTTTTATATGATTCATGGGGCCGTTTTTCTGTTGGAAGTCGACCTCGAACAAATCATAACGTACACCGGCAATCAACTGAAGTTGCGGAATAATCTCGATCTGATCCTGAATATAAAGCGAAGTGACATCCACGACAGTTTGATTCAGAGCATCGATGACGCCATCGTTTGTATCCCTGTTTCTAAAAGTGATCGGTGCATTGGTGATTGGGTTGCCGATCGGCACAAACATAATGGTGCTGCCCGCGTTATTATCGAACGTACCTGTGTTGCGCCGATTGTGCGTTTCCTGGCGTCCGATTTCGATACCGGCCAATAACGTATGCGAAATCGGGCCGGTATTTAGCGAATACAGCAAGTTGGTTTGATTAAAAACATTATCACGCTCTGTCGTGTTGTTGTAGGCGCTGACAGGCAACATCCCGGTGAGTAAATTAAGCCCGCCGCCTGCAAATACGTTCTCATAGAATTTATCGTAAGTTGTGTAGTTTGTGCGGTTCTGTACTGCAATGCCGGAAGCAAATTTATGCTCGATGAAAGCGCCAAACGATAGCGCATCAATTTCGGCGTTGCTTCGCTGAGGATCTCCGAAAAATTGCGCACGTTTAACACTCACAGGCCCGGTCACTTGTCCGGCGCTGCCAACAACGGAAGTAATTCCGCGATCGGCGGTGCGGTCATCGTGAAAACGCTCCATGTTGACAACAACTTTCGTGCGGCGTGTTGGTTTAATCGTCACCGTGGGTGAGATACCGAGCCGTTCCATATCGACGCCATTTCGGAAACTGCCCGCTTCTTCATACAAGGCATTCAGCCGTACCGCAGCAATATCATTGATGACATAACTGGTATCCGCTGACATTCTTTTTTGGCTGAACGAGCCACCCTGAAATGAAAACTCCTGAACTGGACTCCAATGGGCTTCCTTCGTGACGCGATTGACCACTCCTCCCGAACCACCGCGTCCGAAAATCATGCCATTGGCACCCTTCAGCACTTCTATGCGTTCAATGTTATACAGATCGCGAAAAAATTCCGCATCATCACGGAGACCGTCAATGAAAAAATCACCCGTTGAACGGTTGCCGCGAAACACCAGCGCATCACGGTTTCCTTCGCCTTGCGAGACGCCGACGCCAGGAACATAACGAGCAGCATCGGCAATACTCCGAATGGACTGGTCTTTAATCAGATTGCCTGTAATCACAGTAATGGCCTGTGGTGTATCGCGCAGCAATGTGTTCGTTTTAGTCGCGGTCGTGGTGCTGGTAACAGCATAACGACTGGTCGTGTTCGCCGTGATCTGAATCGATGGCAGGGTTACGATTTGTTCGGCTTCGGTCACTGTTGCTGTCGTTGTCGCTGTCGCTGTGATGACATATCCCTCACCTGACTGTGCAATCTGGAAGTCAAAATTTTCCAGTAATTGATCAAGTGCCTGTTTAATCTCGAAATCACCGGTCAATCCAAAAGACATTTTTCCCTGTAATAGTGCGGGATCAAACGTCAGCTTTACTCCAGACTGCTTTGCAAACTGTGCCAAGGCATCGCTTAAAGGTCCGGCATCAATTGTGTAGGATTTTGTGGTGGATGCCGCACTGACTGAGGATTCGGCCATGCCGGATTGGAAGGGATAGAGCATGCAAACCAGACTCATGAGTACAGCCAGACCGGCCATCTCTATCGTGTTACGGATTTTTATCATGCGATGGAGCATTACTTGTGATTTTGGGCTGAAAAGAAATGAAATTTGTTATGTCAATTTAATGCCTGCCAAAAGGAAATAATGATCATAAGCAATGAGATATCTACCTGAAAGCCTGGGTGCTGAAGCACGATGAGCATTATTTACCGATTTGTTATCAATAATGATAATAATTCGCAATTATACATTGGCGCTTATAAAATGCAACTTATGTTTGTTGCTGAAATTTCATCGCCTTGAGTTGAACTTGCATTTTTTATGAATGCTGCTTTGGAACCATTTCTCGCCGGGCAGAGATTTTTGGCACTGAATCTCGTCTGATCCTGCTTATATTTTATGAATCTGACGAAGTGTAATTAGAATAATATTTATATTGCCACAATTTGCAGACCATATAAAAATCAACAACACATTGATTTAAATGTTTTTATATGAGCGTGATGCTATGTGGAACGATATCGATCTGTCTCGTCCAGACTGCGCGTGCATTTGACAGGGACATGCAACATCCTATAAGGTAAAAAGCAAGCTGTGTTTCAAAAACCGAAAACATATGTCCATTAGGAAAAAACTAGAGGATTAAAGTTTGGAAGTAGAGCAACGCGGCAATATCGTTATAAGGCCGCCCAGGCCCACAGATGGCGTTTCTGTGAATGCCCTGATTGCGAATTGCCCACCACTTGACCAGAACTCCCTTTACTGCAATTTGTTACAGTGCTCGCACTTTTCGAAAACCTCTGCTTTGGCCGAACAGCATGGCAAGATTATCGGTTTTGTTTCAGGCTATCAGTTGCCGGATGAATCCGAAACGCTGTTTATCTGGCAAGTTGCAGTAGATTGTGCCGCACGAGGCCACGCCTTGGGTAGAAGGCTGATTTTAGATATTTTGTCTCGCCCCGTTTGTGCCAGCGTTTCCAGGTTAAAGACAACCGTGACTCAGTCCAACTCGGCGTCATGGTCAATGTTCAAAAAAACCGCGGCGGCGCTGTACGCGCCACATCAACATACTCTGCTGTTTGACTACAACCACCATTTGGGCGGCAATCATGACAGCGAGTTCCTCATATCCATTGGTCCGTTTCAAGTACCGAGCCAGGATATAAATCAAGCATAAGGAGATAACCATGACGACACATAAGACAGCCACAACAGCAGATCATTCTGACACCGATATTTTCAAACGCCAGGAATCGAGAGTACAAACCTATGCACGCTCGTTCCCTTGTATTTTTGAGCGAGCTGAGAATGCGACACTTTATGATAGCAAAGGACGCTCTTATCTTGATTTTCTGGCTGGAGCCGGTAGCCTTAATTATGGTCACAACCACCCAGTGCTGCGCGATGCCTTGATGAACTACATTGCATCGGGAGGCATTACTCACAGCCTGGACTTCCACACCAGCGCCAAAGCCGATTTTCTTGAAGCCATGCAATCGCATATTTTCGAGCCGCGTGGCCTTGATTATGTCACTCAATTTACTGGACCGACTGGTGCCAATGCGGTTGAAGCTGCAATGAAAATAGCACGCAAGGTCAAGCAACGCACCAATATCGTGTCTTTCACCAACGGCTTTCATGGTGTTACATTGGGCTCGTTGGCAGCAACCGGCAACGAACACCATCGCGGAGGCTCAGGTATATCTCTGACAGGCGTAACGGCAATGCCCTACGATGGCTATCTGGGTGATGATGTTGACACCATAGACTATTTTGAGAAATTGTTGGGCGATGCCAGCAGCGGTCTCGATCATCCTGCTGCGGTCGTTCTGGAAACAGTACAGGGAGAAGGTGGTCTCAATGTGGCGTCAAGCGAATGGCTGAAACGGCTGGAAAGCTTATGCCGCAGCTACGATATGCTGCTGATTGTCGACGACATTCAGGCGGGTTGCGGTCGTACTGGCAGCTTTTTCAGTTTTGAAGCTGCCAACATCAAACCAGACATTGTCACCTTGTCAAAATCACTTTCTGGATTCGGTCTACCTTTCGCCGTTACACTGATCAAACGTGACTTCGATATCTGGGAGCCGGGTGAGCATAACGGAACCTTCCGTGGAAACAACCACGCTTTTGTCACCGCCACTGCGGCGATTGAAACATTCTGGCGAGATGATCAATTTTCTGAATTAGTCCATGCTAAAGCCAGGACGTTGACCCAACGCATGCGTGCCATTACCGAGAAATATGACGATGAACTCATCGGGGTGAAAGGGCGTGGCATGATGCAAGGTATAGATTGCGGCAGTGGAACGCTCTCTTCGGCTATCAGCCGTGCTGCTTTTGCACGCGGAATGATCATTGAAACCAGCGGGCCTGATAGTGAGGTCGTCAAATGCTTGTGCCCGCTGACAATCAGCAATGATGATCTGGCGCGCGGTTTGGATATTCTGGATGAAAGCATAGCGGTAGCCATTGCCGGCCAACGCAAGAAATCGCTCAGTAACGTTGCCGCCGCCTAGTCGTCATGATCGTTCGTAATTTAAAAGACGCGCGCGATTCTTCGCGCCGCGTCGTAGCGCAAAACTGGGAAAGTACGCGCCTGTTGTTGAAAAACGACGGCATGGGCTTTTCCTTTCACATCACAACAATCTACGCCGGCACCAGAACCGAGATGTGTTATCACAATCATCTTGAAGCAGTTTATTGCGTTTCTGGTCATGGAATGGTCGAAACCCTCGATGATGACCGGAAATATCCCATCGCACCAGGAACGATCTATATTCTGGACCAGCATGATGAACATGTGTTGCATGCCGATACCGAAATGGAGCTGGCGTGTGTTTTTAATCCGCCGCTTAATGGCCGTGAAGTACATGATGAAACTGGTGCTTATCCCTTGGAGGCCGAAGCTATTGAATGATCGGAGGATGACAGGATGAAAAAACAACTGCAAGAAGGCTTCACTACAGTTCGAGCCGATTCCTATCCGTCGCGCGTGCGTGCTGTATCCGAAATACTGGCACGCCAGGATCCCGTAGTTTACAGTGATTGGACAGATAACTCTCCCTTGACCCGAGCGCAAACGGAAAACTACCTCCGGGACGGGTTCTTGGCGCTGCCTAACTTATTTTCGCCCAACGAAGTCGCCTGCCTGCAGTGCGAAATGACGACGCTTCAGAGTGGGGGGCGCGCAATCAACTCTGAGCTGCTGATTCGGGAACCTGGCAGCAGCGCGCTACGCTCAGTCTTCAAGATTCATGAAGCCAATCAGGTCTATGCGCGCTTGGCCAGCGATCACCGCCTCGTCAGCATCGCACGTTTCTTGCTGGGCGACGATGTCTATATTCACCAGTCTCGTCTCAATTTCAAACCTGCTTTTCGTGGTAAAGAGTTCTATTGGCATTCCGATTTCGAAACCTGGCATATCGAAGATGGTATGCCACATATGCGTGCCTTGTCGATGTCGATAGCGCTGACATCTAACAACGGTTTCAACGGGCCATTGATGCTGATTCCTGGTTCACACCGGAAATTTATTGCCTGTGTCGGCGAAACGCCCGAAAATCATTATATACAGTCACTAAGGAAGCAAGAGTATGGTGTGCCCGACGACGACAGCCTACGTGCATTAACCGAGGATGGCGGTATCGAAGCGCCAATGGGGCCGATCGGCACTGTGGTTCTGTTTGATTGCAATACTATGCATGGCTCAAACAGCAATATCACACCTTTCCCTCGCAGCAATTTCTTTGTCGTTTACAACGCACTCAGCAACAAACTGGAGGCGCCGTTCAGTGGACAGCCCCCTCGGCCTTATTTTCTGGCGGAACGCGGCACACCAGATGCCTTGCCGATGCTCAAAGGCGACATCACCTAGACACACCATCCATAGCAGGAATTGCTAACAGGAGCATCGCTGCATGACCATGGTTAGTTTTGTTGTTTTCCTGGTTGGCTTTTTGCTGGTTGGGCTTGCCTCGGCATTTAAAAGTCGTGGCACCAAGATCGATTACTATCTTGCCAGCCGATCAGTCTCACCTGCGTTGACCGGGCTATCAGCAGTCGCCACCAATAATAGTGGCTATATGTTCATTGGTGTCATTGGCTTCACCTATATGACTGGCCTTGCCGCAATCTGGCTGATGCTGGGCTGGATATTGGGCGACTTCCTTGCCTCGCTATTCATTCACCGGCAATTGCGGGTATCGACGGAGCGTACTCGTGAGATCACCTTCGCAGGTGTACTGAGTCGTTGGCAAGGTCGTGATTTTATTTATGTACGAAAATTTTCAGCCATCATCACAGTCCTGTTTCTCGGTGCTTATGCGGCAGCTCAGCTTGCTGCCGGAGGTAAAGCGCTGCACGCCTTGTTCGGATGGGAGCACAAATCCGGCGCCATTTTAGTTGCTGTGGTTGTAGCAGTCTATTGCTTGGCAGGCGGTATTCGTGCCTCGATCTGGACTGACGCAGCACAATCCCTGGTCATGGTGTGCGCAATGGGACTCTTGTTCGTAGTAGGTGTGAATGATCTTGGTGGAATTGATGCGACATGGCGGCAATTGGAGCAGGTTCCACATTACTTGGATTGGTTTCCCGATAACTTGTTAATACCTGGTATTGGCGGCATGCTACTGTTCGTTGTCGGTTGGATGTTCGCTGGTTTCAGCGTCATCGGTCAGCCGCATATCATGATCCGCTTCATGGCGCTGGATGATGCCTTCCACATGCGCCAGGCGCGCGTCTATTATTACAGCTTTTTCACGGTGTTCTATGCTTTGGCGACTGGTGTCGGCATGTTATCGCGATTGTATCTGCCAGAGCTTCAAGGACTCGATCCAGAACTTGCGCTGCCAACCATCGCAACCCAATTATTGCCGCCAGTATTGGTTGGCCTTATCCTGGCTGGCATCTTCGCCGCAACGATGTCGACAGCAGACTCCTTGGTGCTTGCCTGCTCGTCTGCGTTAACCCATGATCTGATGCCAAAGCGGCTGGAGAAACCCTGGGAGATCAAGAGTATGACGCTGGTGGTAACATTGCTTGCATTGTTAATCGCACTGGCGGAAACGCAAAGTGTTTTCAATTTGGTAATTCTCTCCTGGTCTACACTGGCCGCCGCATTCGGGCCGCTTTTGTTTATGCTGGTGCGTCATCATCCGGTTGATGAACGCTTGGCGCTTGTAATGATGATGTTGGGTATGAGCACAGTCTGGCTTTGGCGCTATTTCGATCTGCATGAGAATATTTATGAAGGCATGCCAGGCATTCTAGTTGGTTTGGCAGGTTATTATTTGCTTCGTCGAATTTTGGTATCCGAGGAAGAGACGCTGGCCTAATCCGGTGTAACCAGTGGTGGCCAGAGTCATCTCGGACTTGATGTCCATACGGCAGCTTTTTGCCGAAACACATTGCATTGTCGACGACGTTCAGCCATGTTGCTCTGCCTTCATCACCTGTTTATGATTATTCCTCGAACACTTCTGCCCACAGTTGCAGAACCGCTTGACGCGCATTGGTCAGGCTGCTGTCGGGCACGCGGGCGTATTCCATGGAAATTCCTTTTGCAGGTGCGTTGCCGAAGGATTGTGGTGCGCCGCTTAATCTCAGCTGGTGTTGCAGGCGACGAAACTCACGGTAAGCGACCAGCACGGCATTTGCCAGTTCAGGGGGGATCAGGTTGAGTTCACCCGCTAGTTTCAGCAGGGCAATGTTGCCAATGTTGCCGGTCAGTTGCGGATGCTGGTGGGCGTGTCCCAATATCAGGAATTGCACAATGAATTCCACATCGATAATGCCACCGCGGTCATGCTTGATATCGAACATATTGGTGGCGTTCGGATGGGCATCGAGCATTTTGTGGCGCATCATGGTGATGTCCTGTTTGAGCTGCGTCAGTTCACGCTGCCGGCAGAGTATGTCCTTGCGCAATTGCTCAAATTGTTTGCCAACCTGTTGATCCCCGACGACGAAGCGCGCGCGGGTCAGTGCCTGGTGTTCCCAGACCCAGGCAAGTTCATGCTGGTAGTTGGCGAATGCTTCCACGGAATTGGCCAGCAAACCACTGGCACCGCTGGGGCGAAGCCGCAGATCCGTTTCATACAACACGCCAGCAGAGGTGTGGGTGGTCAGCCAGTGGTTAATGCTTTGGGCAAGCTTGGTATATACCGCCAATGCGTCCGGGTGGTTATCATCATACAGAAATACGATATCCAGATCGGAAGCGTACCCAAGCTCTTTGCCGCCGAGTTTGCCGTACCCAATAATGGCGAAAATGGGATCCGGGCGATGTTTTTTCTTCAGATCTTTCCAGGCGAGCTGTAGCAGTTTGTCGAGAATGAGGTCGGCCAGTTCGGTCAGATAGTCGCTGAGTTTCTCCAGTAGTAGATTTCCTTCCAGATCAACCGCCAGCAGATGAAAAGTTTGAGCATGCTGAAAATGACGCAAAATATCCATTCGCCACTCGGTTAATTGTGCTTTGGGGATATTGGCGTGATAAAGCTGATGAATGAGTTCGGCTTTGAG
>JAVVEX010000045.1:0-6011 GCA_032251195.1 Nitrosomonas sp. | reverse complement strand
AGGCAATGAATGAACTCCAAGCGGGGTAAGCAATTCGTCTAGCAGGATTGGATGCCTGCCAAGATAATCACTGGCCCATTGACTGGTGCTGATGAGTTTGGCGATGCGCGGCAGGGTTTGCGGTTGTTCCTGCAATAGTGCGAGGTAGGCCGGATGGGAGCTGATTTTTTCAAGTAGCTGCAATATCCGCTCAAGTGTGATTTCAATATGCGGTAAATGCGCGATGACTTCGACCAGACTGGACATCAGGCCAGGTATCTTTTCCTGGCTGGCAGGGGGGAGCTGCTTAAAAAAAGTGCTATCGTAGAATTGTTGCACCCGTTCGGTAATTTTGTCTGGTTCGGTGTGGCCAAAGGTTTTGAGTTGCTGATTGAAGACTTGCAGCGTGGAATCATCGCTGGCCTCAGCAGGTTTCAAACTGGCCGGTGTGTCGTGGATGCTGGATTTTCGCCGTTTTGCAAAAATAAGTTTGAAATGGCGTGAAACAATCTTGCGGTGATGGTCGAGTTGCTGGAGAAACCCGGCATAATCTGAAAAATTCATTGATCTGGCGATCAATCTCTGGTCATCAACATTTTGCGGTAAATCCTGCGTCTGCTGATCATCCAGGTATTGCAAGCGATGTTCGAGTTTACGCAGAAATTGATAAGCTTCTATCAATTCATCAAAGGTTTGAGCCGGTAACGGTTGTTTCTGCCGGAGGCGTTTCAGGGTTGCGATGGTAGGGCGAATGCAGAGGTCGGCGTCAAATCCTCCACGAATCAACTGAAAAAGCTGCGTGATGAATTCAATTTCGCGAATGCCGCCGGGGCCAAGCTTGATATTGTCGTGCAGTTCGCGCCGGTTGACTTCCTTGCGCAATTGGGTATGCAGGCGCCGCATTGCTTCATAGGCTTCAAAATCCAGATATTTGCGGAATACAAATGGGCGCACGATCAGCTCCATCAGCGCGGCTTCCGCCAGGGAAGAACCAGCGATGACCCGGCCTTTTATCCAGGCGTGTCGTTCCCATTCACGTCCATGCGTTATAAAGTAGTCTTCAAGTGTGGCGAGACTGATTGCCAGCGGACTGTTTTCGCCATGGGGCCGTAATCGCATATCTACCCGGAATACATAGCCGTCCACAGTGTAATCATAAAGACTCGCAATCAGCCTGCGTCCCAGTCTGGTAAAAAATTCATGGTTGGCGATCGGATTGGCGCCCGTGGTTTCCCCATCCTCGGGGTAAATAAAAATCAAGTCCACATCAGAGGAAACATTTAGTTCCTTGCCGCCTAATTTACCCATTGCAACCACCAGCAGTTGCTGGACAGTATTTGTTTTTTCGCCAATGGGCTCGCCATGGCGGGCAGGGTCGGCCATCCACGCATGGTACAATTCCAGCGAAAAACGAATAGTCGTTTCTGCCAGTGCGGTCATGGTCAGCATGACTTCATTCAGGTCTGCCAGCCCGGCAAGATCACGCGCGGCAAGGCGCAACATGACCCGCTTGCGCAGTTGCCTGAGTACGCGACGCAGATCTGTTTCATTCGCAGATGTATTTGTCGTAGCAGCGGCGGCTTGCAGAAATTCGAGCATTTCTTTTTTGCTGAAGGCGAGGTGCATTTGCTGGACAAGATCATTTTCCAATGCAGGCTCGCTTGCCAGCGTTCTTCGCATATACCGACTATAGGGCAGAATGCTGTCCAGTAATGAAGCGCTGTCAGCGGTGTCAGGTAGGGATGTCATGGCTGGTTTAAGGGCGTCTCTGAGAATCCATGTTGGTCGGTACCCGTTTCGGGAGGCACTTGTCGCGTTCGTCTTGTCATAATATTTCGCTGGTTATGAAAACTGTTTTCTCGCATGTCAATTATAGGCTGCCCTGGCATTTATTGACCCTGGATTGATGGAGCTGCCGGTTAGAGATGTTATTTACTGAAAGAAGCGTTTTATGCTGAAGTATTTTATGCAGCACTTTCTTGTGCGTCTGGCTGGTTGGTGCGGGGTGTTCGCGATATTACTCGCGAGTACCGTGTTATTGGGTCTGCGCTACTGGCTATTGCCGAGCATTGGTGAATTCCGGAATGACATTGCTGCGGCAATTTCGCGTACTGCGGAACAGATGATCAGGATCGACAGTATTGAGGCCAATTGGGATGGATTGCGCCCCCACTTGTTGATGCACGGTGTGCGGGTATTTGATGCCGCGCAAAATCTGGTGCTGGTGTTTTCAGAGATCGAAGGGACTGTTTCCTGGCGCTCGGTTTTGCGTGGCGAGATCAACTTTCATGAAATCATCATTGATCAGCCCGCTTTGACAATACGGCGCGACACACAGGGTGGCCTGCATATTGCAGGCGTACACCTGCAAGGCGGTGAAAACAAGGGAGGGTTTGCCGATTGGTTGTTGCGTCAACGGCGGGTGATTATCAAACAGGCTGCTATTTTCTGGCAGGATGAGCTCCGCGCGGCGCCGGTGCTTTACTTTGATGATGTGAATTTTCATTTGCAGAATGACCGGGGTGGGACGCGCCATCGTTTTGGCCTGAAGGCTCGCGTACCGGTCGATCTGGTTGTCAGGATTGATGTTCGCGGAGATTTCAATGGAACATCTTTCAAGGATTGGTCGACCTGGCAAGGACGTTTATTTATTGATTTGCATGATTTTGTACTTGAAAACTGGCTGCAATGGCTGTCATTGCCGGATGGATACGAACTGGCGGGCGGTACAGGAACCTGCCGTGCCTGGCTCGATATAGCCCAGGGGATAATCGGAAAATGGACGGCAGATGTTGCGTTGCAGCGTGCGGCCATACGATTTGCAGAACATCTGCCCTGGCTGAAACTGGACAATTTACAGGGACGGTTGGGACAGGTGCGGGCAACGGATTTTCCTGAAGCTGGAACGCTCTGGTTTGCGGATTATTTAGAAATCGGCCTGAAAGGCGCCGCGCCGCGTGCCGTTTCGTTTGCCTGGCAACAGTTCAGGGAAAACCGGCAGCTGCCGTTGCAGCATCGTTTACGGATTGATCAGTTCGATCTGGGGCTGCTGGGCAACTTGTTGGTGGGTTTGCCGCTTGCGGAAGAGTGGCGCAATCTTGTTCTGAAACTTTCTCCCAGGGGAGAGGTATCGCGGATGAAGCTTGGCTGGCAGGACAATCAGCCAAGGCAATTGAGGTTTAATCTGCAAGGAGATTTCAACGATCTTTCCATACAATCCTACGATGGTTATCCGGAGATTGCTGGTCTGAGTGGTGCAATCGAGGCAACAGAATCAGCCGGGGTAGTGGCACTTGATTCGCGGCATCTAAAAATTACGGGAGGAGGCTCAATCAAGCAGAAGCTGTTGCTCGATTCGCTGACGGGACAGATTGGCTGGCGCGTATCATCCGGACAGGTGCCGACGTTGCTGGCACTGAATAAACTTGCTTTTTCCGGCAAGGACGCCGCAGGCGTGGTAAGTGGTTATTATCGTCCTGCAGAGCAAGTATTGAATCAGATCGTGCTGGATGGCAGTCTTTCCCGAGGAGATCTGGCGCTGTTGCACAGGCAGTCTGCCTGGTTGCCGGACGGAGTCTTGCGTCAGTCGGTGAGTAATCTGGGCATGGCGGGACAATTAAGCAATGCCAGTTTTCAGGTGGCAGGGAATGTGATGGATGCGGGTACTGGTGCGCAGTTGATACCGGCGGATGGTATCGTCATTCGTGCTCAGACAGAGATTAAGGAAGCGCACGTAAAATTACCGGGTGATTGGCCTGTAATTTCCAACCTGTCCGGCAAGTTGTTTCTGCAGAGGGATAATTTGAGCGCCTCTTTTGCGAAGGCAAAAATAGCCAATATTGATCTGCAAGACGTGGATGTTGTTCTCCGGGATATTTCGGCAGGTGTTTCGGCGATTCGACTCAAGGGAAAGGCAAGGGGCGAGACTGAAGAAATAGTCGATTTGGTAAGAGAAAGCCGCTTTGTTCAACCAGTCAGGGCGTTGCTGAGTCAGACTAGAATAGCTGGCGAGGGAAAACTATCTTTGGAGCTGGACATGCCGATGAATCAGGCGGATTTTTCCGCAACCAGGTTGGAAGGCCGCTATCAGTTTTTTGACAATCAAATTGACCTGGGACGCTATGTCCCGGATTTGAATGAGATCAACGGTGAGCTGGTTTTTACCGGGGCAGGCGTGGTTCTGGAAAATATAAATGGCAAAATTTTTGGTGGTCCGGTAAAAATTGCTTCGACAACCTCGCCCAATGGTGGGCTGCGTATTCAGGCCGATGGTGAGGCCAATTTTGACGTTCTGGCATTGGATTCTTCAGCGACGCCAGAGAGTTTGTTGCAGTTATGGGGACGTTTTGTCAAAGGGACAGCTGCATGGACGAGTACGATTGATGTTGAGCCGGATGGAACGGATGTTGTTGTGATGTCCGATCTGAAAGGGTTGGCGTTATCCCTGCCGGCACCATTGGCCAAAACTGCTGCGGAGAATATGCCTGCCTATTTTCGGAAGCAGTTTACCAAACCGGAAAGTGATTTGATGACGGTACGTTTTGGTGAAGTGGTAACGGCGAAATTCCAACGGATTCTCGAAAAACCCTATCATTATCAGCCTATTGGCACCATAATCCATTTTGGTGAAGATAACCAATTACCGGTAATGACTGCTGGTACAACGATAACCGGTGCTGTCTCCAGGCTGGAATGGGATCAGTGGCGGGAGCTGATCAGGCTTCATGGTCAGCTTGAGGCAGCATCGGGGCAGCCTGGGCGAGGACTGGATGGTTTTCTGAACAAATCTGCTCATCTGAATTTGCATGTCGATCAGCTCGAATATCTGGGTAGCTATTTTAATGATAGCCAATTATTGATCGACAGGCAGGGTAAAGCGTGGTCTGCGCGTGTTGCCAGCAAGGAGATAACAGGCGAAATCGACTGGCTGGAAACCGCTCCACATCAGGTAAATGCACGTTTGAGCAAGCTGATCATCCCGGCACGGGCTCAACAGGCTTCCTGGCTACCTGTTAATCGACAACAACAATTGGTCGACTGGCCAAGTGTCGATCTGGTGGCCGACAATTTTATGATTGGGGATAAAGTGCTTGGCCAATTAGCATTGCGCGCAGCGCAAAAAGAAAATGGCTGGCATCTGGAAAAGCTGAGGGTTGTATATCCAGATGGCGAATTTAATGCCAAGGGAGTCTGGCGGAATTATGCGCCACCGTTTACTTTCAGCGGAAATTTATGGCTGCAAACCGCCAATATCGGCGATCTGCTCGAGCGTCATGGTCAGAAAAACTGGGTTGCGCGTGGGGAAGGTGAGGTGGAAGGTGATCTGCAATGGAACGGTAAACCCTCATCCATCGATTTTCCGTCGTTATCGGGCAAGCTGAATATTACGGCTAAACGCGGGCAGCTTATTAAATTGAAAACCGGTATTGGCAAATTATTGGGAATATTCGATCTGAAATCCTTACCACGCAGACTGATGCTGGATTTTAATGATTTGATGGGCAAGGGATTTGGCTTTGATTATCTGTCTGGCGGGATCAATCTTGACAAAGGTATTGCTATGTTGCATAACGTGCTGGTGACAGGTAGTTCGGCGAATTTGGTGTTGGCAGGCGAAGTGGATTTGGTCAACGAGACACAATCACTGAATTTGAAATCCTTTCCCTCATTTGGCCTTGCCACACCCGTGGCTGGCATTGCTTCGATGATTGCCACGTTGACACTGCAAAATCCTTTTGATCGCGTGTTGTTAAGTGAGTATGCTATTACAGGCAGCTGGGACGCGCCCGAAGTTGTCAAGTTCGGCGAGGAAGGAGCAGCAGTTTTGGGCGATTAAAAAGTAAAGGATTAGAGAAACAATAACTTGAACATTCGAGCTGTGTTGGCGGTTGCTTCAGGGGATGGCCATGCTGCGCGACCGGTATCTTGCAGCACATTCTGTCAGCGCACCCATATTTGTGAGCTATGATCATTTCTGGTGTATGACAAGGGAGAAGGAAGCGGTGTAACCTGTTGGTAAAGATCTCGGCAGA
>JAVVEX010000044.1:0-14757 GCA_032251195.1 Nitrosomonas sp. | reverse complement strand
TATCACACCAACTTTCTGTTTTTTATCAGCTCTTGGGAAAACAAGGCAATTTCAACAATTAATTGTGACATAGCCTACTGAATCATGCCAAAGAGATAGAGGCGGATTCTCTGGCAGTTGATATCCTGCAGCATACACATTTCCCACCTCAGGCAATGCTTGCAGTTGTCGAAAGAATGCCGGTGCTCAAGGAAGTGGCCATACAGAAAAGCTTAAGAATCGAAGCACTTGAAAAGCGGCTGAAAGGTGTGGCAATAATGCCGTTTACTTCGTCTATCGAATTTCTGCGCGCGAAACAGGATCAGGATATTGACCATGTATTTGAGTAACTATATTCAGGCAGTTTCTTGTGTTCAAAAAAATCGCAAAAATGGCATCATTATTTTCGTATTTTAAAAACAAGCCGCAGGGACCAACGTCAACCAGTATTATTAAAGCCGAAGCGCTCACTCATACAGGTTTAGTAAGGGCAAATAATGAAGATAGTTATCTGTATTTGCCTGAGTATCAACTCTGGGCGGTAGCAGATGGTATGGGAGGGCACGAAGGAGGTGAGGTTGCCAGTGCAATTGCAATCAGCAATCTAAAAACAGCGATTGCCTCAGGACAGAATCTGATCGCTGCAATCCAGTACAGCCATCATGCAATTAGGCAGGCAGCAATGGACGGACTGGGATCAACAGGAATGGGATCCACCATCGTCGTTATTCAGGTAAAAAAGGACGCCTATCAGATTGCCTGGGTGGGCGATAGTCGCGCT
Organism: Nitrosomonas sp.; assembly: GCA_032251195.1. GTDB lineage: Bacteria > Pseudomonadota > Gammaproteobacteria > Burkholderiales > Nitrosomonadaceae > Nitrosomonas. The sequence continues at coordinate 13,997 of JAVVEX010000044.1, read as the reverse complement.
TACCTATACCGTTCAGAGCTGGAGTGTTTAACCAAAGATCACAGCTATATCCAGCTTATGCTTGATCAAGGTCTGATTTCTGATGATGATATGGAGAATCATCCCTATAAAAATGCTATCACGCAGGCATTGGGGGGCGCTGACAAACCAATTACAGTGGACATGACTGAAGGAACGCTACAAAACGGTGATATTTTTCTCTTATGCAGTGATGGGCTTTCCGGAAAGGTTTCTGCTCATAACATTGCGCTCGTTTTAAGCAGCCACACTGCAACGTTGTCTGAAAAAGCAGATTGTCTCGTTCAGAAAGCATTGGAAGCCGGAGGGGACGACAATATCACGCTCATTCTACTGGAAGCTGAAGGTGCATGTTAATCGTGCCACCTGATAGAATTTGTGCTATTTTACGGCACGAAAAACAGCAAAACAGTGACATTATTACCACGTATTAAATTCACAAGCTTAGTCCAAAAATAAAACAACCTATTAATTTCAATCACAGATTAAGATCAATATTAAAAAAGAACGGAGAATTCATGAAAAAATCTTTACGAAATAAACTTACATCTTGTCTATGCGTCACAGCATCAATGCTATTGCTATCGCTGCCTTTATCTGCACAACTGATGCTCGCGCACGAAGGCCATCATGGTGCAGGCGGATGCGTAATTAAATCGGGAGATTTCCCGGTTACTGTCAGTATTTACGAAGTTCCCAAAGAGGGTGTTCCGCCGATGCATTCATTTTGCGATCATGTTCCTGATATTGGAAAAGTCAGCATGACAGTCGAGATTTCTGATCTTGATACACGCGAAATCCCGATTGCCGTTCGCTTGGTAATGGATGAACATGAAGGCATGGATCATGGGGAACACGAATTACTCTACATGCCAGCAGAGCAATACCTATCTGGAATTATTGTCGTTGCAGCAGAATTTGATCAACTGGGTCAATATTCTGTTTTGCTTGAAACCGATGATGGCGCAGGTAATACAAAAACGGCTGTGCGTATTCCGGTACATGTTGGTGGCAGTGGTGGTCATGGAAGTCATGGCGGAGGACTTGGCATGCTGGAAATTATTTTTTTAGTTGCCGCAGTGGGAGGAGCAGCATTTTTCTTCATGCGCAAGAAAAATGCTGATAAGGATATCGCCAAAGAATCTCAAGGCTAGCCTTTTTCGGATCCACTCAGTAATAATATAACATGACAAAACATGTAGTTAAAAAACCTGATGCGCTTAACTACATGTTTGTCGCATATCGCCAGCATCAGTAAAATCGCTCAAGTATTTCAAGAACCCAGGGGGAAACCATGGCTTTTACGCTTTCTTCGCCATCCTTTAAACACAATGGCCTGATTCCGGCAAGGCATACCTGTGATGATCACGACCTATCGCCGGAATTGAAGTGGGCAAACATACCAGAGAACACCAAAAGTCTGGTTCTGATTGTCGATGATCCCGATGCGCCAGATCCTGCCGCACCGAAGATAACCTGGGTGCATTGGGTCCTGTACAACATCCCGACAACCGCCAATGGATTACTTGAAAATATCCTGGAAAAGGATCTGCCAGCTGGCACGCTGCAAGGCTTGAATAATTGGGATCGGACCGGTTACGGCGGCCCCTGCCCTCCGATTGGGACACACCGTTATTTTCATAAACTTTATGCGCTCGATATCGTCTTGCCTGACCTGAAACAGCCCACCAAAACGGTGCTGGAAGAAGCAATGCGTCATCATGTAATTGCCCAGACTGAATTGATTGGCCTATATATTCGGCATCCTAATCCTTAAATACAACCATCAGAAGTATCTTTTAGCTTATCCTCAAAATTTCTCGTCATGCTTTCCATAGCAAATGCCTGTTAAATCACTGATTCGCACCATTCCCCACTACCCCAGAAAGGGGATCATGTTTCGGGACATCACCACATTATTGCAAGACCCCGTTGGATTGCGGACTGTCATTGAAAAAATTACTGACCGCTACCGGAATGAGAAGATAGACAAGGTTGTGGGTATTGAATCACGGGGATTTATTATTGCCGCGCCTGTCGCCTATGCGCTGGGCGCTGGTTTTATTCCTATCCGTAAACAGGGCAAACTACCTTCAACAACAATTGGTTGCGATTATCAGCTTGAATATGGGCATGACAGAATAGAAATACATGTCGACGCCGTTAATGAAAATGACCGTGTATTGCTGATAGATGACCTGATTGCAACTGGTGGCACCATGGAAGCCGCCCTGAAACTGATGCTGGATATGAAAGCAGAAGTAATTGAGTGCTGCTTTGTCATCAATCTACCAGGTGTTGGTGGCGCAGCGCGCCTGCAAAAGCAGGGGCACAAACTCCATGCGCTATGCAGTTTTGATGAATAACTCGGGTCGCCACTATCCACAAGCAACATAAAAAATTCTTTCACATGTAACTTTATGCCCGCTACTCGGAATACAGCGAGAACCACCTGACAACCTATTTGAAATTTCATGCTAGATATTCAGCTACTTCGCAATGATCTAAAAACAACAACCGATCTTCTTGCCCGCAGAGGTTATGCCCTGCCCGCAGCCGATTTTGAAGTACTTGAAACCAGAAGAAAACTAATCCAGACACAAGTGCAAACATTGCAGGCGAAACGCAATGCTACTTCTAAACAAATCGGGATCGCCAAGCAACAGGGAGGAAATATCGCTCCCATTATGACTGAAATCGCAACGCTGGGCGATGAACTGAAACAGGCAGAAGCACATCTGGATACCATACAGGTTGAGTTTCAACAATTATTAATGGAAATTCCCAATCTGCCTCACGCTAGCGTGCCAATTGGGAAAAACGAATCTGACAATGTCGAACTGCGGCGCTGGGGAACGCCCATAACCTACACCTTTCCGGTTAAGGATCATGTCGCAATCGGCGAACAACTAAGGCTGATCGACTTTGAAACTGCCACTAAACTTAGCGGCACCCGGTTCAGTCTGCTCAAAGGTGGTATCGCCCGCTTGCATCGTGCACTTGCCCAATTCATGCTGGACACTCATACCGAAGAACATGGCTATCAGGAAATCTACACTCCTTACCTGGTCAATTCCGCCTGCTTGCGTGGTACTGGACAACTTCCAAAATTCAAGGCGGATATTTTTTCCATTCAGGTTGATGAAAACAGCACTGAAAATATTGAAACCCGGATCCCGAGCCAGGGAGAAACATCCGGACTGCACCTGATTCCTACCGCTGAAGTACCGCTGACCAATATAGTGCGTGACGAGATTATCCCGCTTGAAGACCTTCCGCTCAAACTGGTCGCGCACACGCCCTGTTTTCGTTCTGAAGCCGGTAGCTACGGAAAAGACACCCGGGGTCTCATCCGCCAACACCAGTTTGATAAAGTGGAACTGGTACAGATCACGCACCCGGAGGATTCCTACAATGCATTGGAATCATTAGTCAATCACGCCGAGAATATTCTGCAGAAACTGGCGCTGCCTTATCGAGTAATCTTGTTATGCAGTGGCGACATGGGATTTTCTGCTGCCAAAACCTATGATATTGAAGTTTGGTTACCTGCACAAAATACCTATCGGGAAATTTCTTCCTGCAGTAACTGTGAAGCATTTCAGGCACGGCGGATGCAGGCCCGTTTTCGTGGTAAACAAGGCAAGCCGGAGTTATTGCACACCATCAATGGATCCGGCCTTGCCGTCGGACGCGCCCTGGTTGCCATCCTGGAAAATTATCAGAATGAGGATGGTAGCGTCACTATTCCTGAGATTCTGAGGCCATATATGAATAGCCTTGACCGGCTTACTGTATGAAGCGCACAATGCCGCTATACTTGGCTTACCAACAAACTTTACCGCGAGGGTACTAGCATGCAAAACGAAAACCACGACGCCACCCAGCCCCAGAAAGACATCAATCACTTTGCTGAAGAAATACGCGAAGCAGTCGCTCATGGCGGCGATATCGAGAAAAAAGTAAGAGAACTCACGCTTGAGGCAATGCATACGCATGGTCTGAATCCGGAATCCTTGAAAAAAATCGCGACTGCCGTAATGAAGGGTGTGCACGAAGAATCCCAGCATGCAATGGCACATGCCACTGAACAATCCCATGCTGCGCAGACCCAGATTATTCAGGCGGTTGCCGGACTGGATACCGCTTTTGCTCAGCTGGCAAGCGCATCTAAACTGGCTCTGGAAGAGGCGGCCAGTAAGGCCAGGCAATTCTCGCAAGACGAGTTGAGCAAAACGCAAGCTGATCTGGAAAGTCTGGAAACGCTTTTTCTGGATACCCTGAGTCATGCCGCTGGTGCTGCGCGGGGATTGATTGCAGAAACGCTTCAGGATTTGCATACACATGCGGTTCGAAATGGAACAGCCGTTGGCACCCAGCTAAAAGATACGCTGGCGGTTCTGGCGCATCAAGCTGCCTCTACCGGGCGCGCACAACTCGAAGCAGGCGTACAGATCACGCAGATGACAGCGGATATGCTGCACAAAATATCCAGCGGAGTATTAACCGGTATTGCAGATCGAATCAAACAGCATGATGATAAATAGCCACCCCTGAGAATTCAGCCAATTGATAATGACTTGGTCATTATTGCGCATGATTGCTTACGGGAAAATATATGCTCTTTGTCGATCATCCAGCGACAGGCCGTCAGGTCTGTCGATCTGAACAAGATTTGGAAGGAGTTTGGTATTCCTCCAAAATCGCTGCGGTCGAAACTCCGGGATTGAGGCCGTGGCATTCAACCTCCGATCCGCTCTGAAGGGTGGATTAAAACTAGATACGCCATAAATACAGTCAGTACAACCAGGAGATAAATCATGATAAAACAAATAGTAGCTGTGTCATTGCTTGCAGGTTTAATATTTTCGCCCGTTTACGTGTCTGCTGCCAATGAGCCAATACAGCCAATCAAAGCAGTAACACCTGAAAAACCGGAAGTCGCAGAGCTGGGAAAATGGCTTTTTTTTGATCCAAGGCTTTCCAAATCCGGGTTTATTTCCTGCAACTCCTGCCACAATCTGAGTATGGGTGGTACGGATAACATCAAAACATCAATCGGTCACAAATGGCAGCAAGGCCCGATCAACGCGCCAACCGTTCTGAATTCAGGCATGAATCTTGCGCAATTCTGGGATGGTCGCGCCAGTGACCTGAAAGCGCAGGCTGGCGGACCCATTGCCAATCCGGGAGAAATGGCATCCACCCACGAATTGGCCGTGAAAGTAATTGCCTCGATGCCACAATATGTTGCCAAATTCAAACAGGCATTTGGAACGGATACGGTTGATATCGACCGAATTACTACCGCCATTGCTGCATTTGAAGAAACCCTGGTAACGCCTGATTCCAGATTTGATAAATGGCTTGAAGGCGACAAAAACGCGTTGAGTCAACAAGAGCTCGAAGGTTATGAAACGTTCAAAAGCAGCGGTTGCATCCAATGTCATAGCGGGCCAGCAGTTGGCGGAACCTCATATCAGAAAATGGGAGTCATTCATCCCTATATAACCAAAAATCCAGCAGCAGGACGTATGGACGTGACCGGCAAGGAGCAGGACAAATATGTCTTCAAAGTGCCAACCTTGCGCAATATCGAACTGACTTATCCGTATTTTCATGACGGCGAAGCAGCAACACTCGAAAAAGCAGTTGAAATCATGGGAAAGATTCAGCTTGACCGTGATTTCAACCAAAAAGAAATTACGAATATTGTTGCTTTCCTGAAAACGCTGACGGGTAAGCAACCAGAGTTCAATTTGCCGATTCTGCCACCTTCCAATAATAAAACACCACAACCACAACCTTTTTGAGACCGCTCATTTCACTCGTTGAGATTTACAGTGTTTTCTGAAGGCAAAGATAACCCGACAAACCATCAGCCGGGTTATCTTTGGCATATTATTGGTAATTGAAAAACAACATGTCAACCCAGCAACAAAACCTGTTTTCACACCAGGATGTTCTCGCCCAACTACATGAGGATCACCCATTCTCGGACAAGCTGCATCTCCTCCACCAGCTGATTCAAGAAGATTTCTCGTTCATCCATCGTCTATCAATTGCCCTGCTGGATCCCCAAACAAATATTCTCAAAACTTACACGCACAGCACTGTCGGAGATACAACACCATTAACCGCCTATGAGGCTTCGCTGGATGACGCGCCATCCCTGCGTGAAATTATTCAGCAACGTCGGCCACGTCTGGTGCAGGATCTGGAAATTTTTAGCCAGGGATCGCATATCCACACGCAAAAAATAAAATCTACAGGTTATCGCTCAAGCTACACCATGCCGCTTTATCAGAGCGGCACTTTTATTGGATTTCTTTTTTTTAATTCTCTGGAATTGCATCCATTCAACCCAGGTATTTTGCGTCAAATAGACATTTATGGACATTTAGTCGCGTTGATGGTACTCAATGAGCTAACCGCCATTCGGACACTATTATCGGCAATCCGGGCAGCACGCAGCATGACGCATTACCGTGATCTGGAAACTGGTTCCCACGTTGACCGTACTGCACATTACGCCAGAATGATCGCACTCCAATTGGCCGATACTTACCAGCTGTCCGATGAACAAATCGAACATATTTTTCTGTTTTCGCCACTGCACGATATAGGGAAAATTGGCATCCCAGACAGTATATTACGCAAACCTGGAAAATTGAATGACGCAGAATTTGAAGTCATGAAAACTCACCCGCAGAAAGGCAGGGAAATGATCGATGAAATTCTGCAGGACTTTAATCTGGGAACATTTGGTCATGTACAAATTCTGCGCAACATTGCTGAATATCATCATGAAGCCATTGATGGCAGCGGCTACCCAAAACAGCTACGTGGGGACGAAATACCTGTCGAAGCGCGTATTAGTGCAGTTGCAGACGTATTTGATGCACTGACTTCCTCTCGCGTCTACAAAGATGCCTGGTCCAATCAGGAAGCCTTTGCCATGCTTAAACGTCTCGCAGATAACAAGCTGGATCGGGATTGCGTGAATGCCTTGCTCGCCAATGAAGATAAAATTAAAGAAATACAGCAACGTTTTCGGGATACGTGACAGCACGTTATTCGACCTATTATCCGGGTGGGATAACATGAACTGGAAGCTCAGCCTGGTAACAATATTTCGCAACCATCGGTTTTCTCAATACCCTCCGAGAAACGAGATATCTTCAGAAGCTAATTGTGATATAACCCAAAATTACCTTGGGACACTGGTATTCTCTTAATGAAAAAACATACAGATTTTCAGTTACATAATATATGGCTGAAACGACTACAGAACCAAAAGTATAAAATTTCAGAATATCAAAATATCCTGTCATGAAATCTCTCGTCACAGGCGCAACGGGTTTTTTAGGTTCAGCAGTCATGCTTTGCCTGCTGAAAGCGGGACATGAAGTACGGCTTTTGATCAGACCCAACAGCGACCGGCGCAATATCGATAACCTGCCGGTTGAAATTTTTGAGGGTGATTTGCGTGATCAGTGCTCGCTGGAAAAGGCAGTCGAAAGCTGTGATTATCTTTTTCATGTTGCTGCGGATTACCGTCTGTGGGTGCCTGATCCTCAAACCATGTACGACATCAATGTGCGCGGCACCGAAACACTGATCATTGCCGCCGCCAATGCCGGATTGAAACGCATTATTTATACCAGCAGCGTCGCGACACTTGGATTGACAGCCAATGGCACGCCAGCCAACGAAGAAATACCCGTCACCCTGAAACAGATCAATGGGCACTATAAGCGCTCAAAATACATTGCTGAACAAATGGTTAGCGATTTAACACGTCGGCATCAATTACCCGTGGTGATCGTTAACCCATCAACGCCAATTGGCCCGCGCGACATCCGCCCAACACCGACTGGACGTATCGTTCTGGATACCCTGCATGACAGAATGCCTGCCTATCTAAATACCGGCCTGAATATTGCACATGTCGATGACATCGCTCAGGGTCATCTGCTGGCGTGTCAGTATGGAAAAACAGGCGAACGCTATATCCTCGGTGGCGACAATATGTCCCTGCTGGAGGTACTGAAAACGCTTGACGATATTATCGGTCAGCACAAAAAACGCATCAATCTGCCGACGAATCTTATGCTTCCCATCGCCTGGTTCATGGAACAAATCGCGGCGATCACTCATAAAGAACCTAGAGCCACACTGGACAGCATTCGCATGGCAAGAAAAATGATGTTTTTTACCAGTGAAAAAGCAACGAAGACATTAGGTTACACATTTCGTCCGGCTCGACATGCACTTGAAGATGCTGTACGATGGTATCAAAACAATGGCTACTGAATTAACTGCATGGCAGAAATCCGGCTCCAGATTTTGAGAATCCTGGATGACTTGCTCGTGTAGCACTGCTAATATTATTGGTTCCGTTCTGCCTTTTGGCTGCCAATAGAAAATATAATGGTACACACAATGTGTAAATAGTAAATATGGTCTTCTTTTACCTGGTCGTTTAAGAAGCTCCGATACTACCGCAGCTTGCCTATAAACTTCCTTAATAAGGTTACACTTCAAAGTTGAATCCGCGAATTCTTTTCAAAGGGCACTCATGGGACAATTGAAAATAAAATGCTTTTTTGTGGGTGTCCCGCCAGTATCCCACCAGAATAAAAAGGCTCACATCTCTGAATGTAAGCCTTTGATTATACTGGTGCCGGCACCAAGAATCGAACTCGGGACCTTCTGATTACAAATCAGCTGCTCTACCATCTGAGCTATGCCGGCATGAAAGAAGATAAAACTTATACGGTCATCCAAACGGATTTAAATCAAGTCTTATAAAACAGGGTTTTATTTTATAATTTTTAAGAAAGGCTTACTGCGGTTGGTATTGGCATTGGTTTTCAGACCATTAGGCTTGTCAGGCACACTATTTTTGCTGTCTTCAGTTTCAACCAAATTCACTTTAGTGTGTTCCATAATGCCATTAACAAAAGTCAATCCATGCTCCAGCTCTTTTGAAAAAACAGCCTTGATAGCATCAACTGGGATCGTTATTTTTTTGATGAAACCATTGAAACGAGTATCAAATTGTATAAACTCATTATCTATCAGAAGATTAGTTGTTGCAGATGGACCTATGTTCAGGGTTACATCTTCATGAGTCATCAAATTTTCAGGCAAATTATGGCAGTGGATGGAAACAACCGTTAGCTGGGGCGTTACATTATTATCGACACACCATTGATAAACTGCTCTGATCAAATAGGGCTTGACCGAGATATTTTTCATTTTCGCATTAATTTTTCAGAAGGTGTTAACGCATCAATGAACAACGGCCTACTGAATAAACGCTCTGAATACTTTAGCAGCGCAGCAGCCTGCTTGGGCAGCTTTATGCCATAATGGTCAAGTCGCCACAAAAGGGGCGCTATTGCAACATCCAGCATTGAGTATTCATCTCCAAGCATATATTTTTGCTTATCAAAAATAGCAGCTATCATGGTCAGTCCATTCGCTACTTCGGCACGAACACGATCAATTGTTTTGCGATCATTATTCTCCAGTGCATCAATATTGCAGAATAATTCTTTTTCAAATCGGTGCAACAAAAGCCTCGTCCGTGCACGCATCACTGGATCAGCCGGCATTAATTGTGGATGCGGAAATCGTTCATCAATATATTCGTTGATGATATTCGCATCATATAAAACAAGATCCCGCTCCACGAGTAGAGGCATCCTGCCATAAGGGCTAATGATCGCAAGATCTTCAGGAATGTTATTTGGATCAACATCAAGCACCTGAAAGTCCATGTCTTTCTCATGCAATACAATCCGGCAACGGTGGCTGAATGGGCACGTTGCAATTGAGTAGAGCGTCATCATAGTTTTAAGTTTATAGCAATTAATTTATGATTTTTTAGCTGGCCGTATTGTGATCCATCATGGCCATAATTGCTACTTCTGTAATCAATGAATATCCCGCCAGTACTCTTTCTTAAGCAGGTAAGCCAATCCCAATAAGACGACCAGAAATAATATTACCATCACTCCCAGTTCTTTTCGATGAGCGGCATGAGGCTCCCCAAGATAAACCATATAATTTACCAAGTCAGTCACGAAACCATCAAATTCATTTTCTGTCATTACTCCTGGCACAACCACCTCAAGCTGTTTTGTGATGGAATCGCCTTTAACCTTGGCGCTATTGTCAGCACTTAAAACCTGCTGCCCTTGTAACCGATGTAACACATGCGGCATCGCCACTTTATCAAAAACCAGATTATTCCAGCCGCTCACGGTTGACGGGTCTCGATAGAACGCCCTCAGGTAGGTATATAGCCAATCCGCCCCACGTGCACGGGCAGTCACAGATAAATCGGGTGGCGCAACACCGAACCAGTTTTCAGCTTCTTTTTTTCTCATTGAGCTTTCCATTAGCTCACCAATTTTTTGCCCAGTACGAACCAACTTGTCCATAATCTCATTATCACTCATGCCAAGATCGCGATGGCGGTTGTAGCGCATAAATTCCGCACCATGACAAGTCAGGCAATATTCGACAAAATTCTTGGCACCGCGCTTCAGTGATTCCTTATCGTCCACATCAATCGGTGCTTTATCCACTTCAATACTGATAGCAGAATGAGCAAGACACGGAACCAGTAGTACCACCGCAGTCAACAAAATTCTCAATATTTTCATTTCGTCACATTCATTGGTTCTGGTTTGGTTTTATCAATTTTGCTATACCATGGCATTAAAATAAAAAATGCAAAATATACTACTGAGAATATTTGTGCCAGAAGAGTATATAAGGGCGTTGGGGCTTGCGTTCCCAGCCATCCCAACACAAAAAAGCTGATCACGAAAAGTGTGAGTGCTATTTTGAAATAGGGGCCTTTGTAGCGGATAGACTTGACCGGACTACGATCCAGCCATGGCAGGAAACAAAAAATAAGCACACCAGCAGCCATCAGAATCACTCCCCACAATTTTGCGTCAATCCATAAAAAATTAACGGTAACTGCGCGCAGCATTGAGTAATAAGGTGTGAAATACCAGACTGGCGCAATGTGGTCTGGCGTTTTCAGTCTATCAGCAGGAATAAAGTTATTGTATTCCAGAAAATAGCCGCCCATTTCTGGCGCAAAGAAAATAATCGCACAGAAGATAATTAAAAACACAACGGTTCCAACGATATCCTTGATCGTATAGTAGGGGTGAAACGGAATGCCGTCTACTGGAATCCCCGTTTTAGGATCACGATTGGTCTTGATTTCAATTCCATCAGGGTTATTTGATCCAACTTGGTGTAAAGCAATAATATGTACAAACACCAGAACAACAATCAAACCTGGCAAAGTAACTACGTGGTAGGCAAAGAACCGGTTCAATGCCGCATCCGATAACATAAAATCACCAAGAATCCAGTTTGACAATGTTTCGCCAATCATCGGAATCGCGCCAAACATACTGACAATTACCTGCGCTCCCCAATAGGACATTTGCCCCCATGGCAAGATGTAGCCAGTAAACGCCAGACTCATCAAAATGAAGAATATTGCCATCCCTATCAGCCACAGCAATTCACGAGGTTTACGATAGGAACCATACATCATGCCGCGAAACATATGCAAATAGACCACCACAAAAAACATGGATGCACCTGTTGAATGCATATATCTGATTAGCCAGCCCATATCCACATCACGCATGATGTACTCTACCGAGGCGAACGCCATGCCGGCGTCAGGCTTGTAGCTCATCGTCAGAAAAATACCGGTCAACAATTGATTAACCAGCACCAACAAAGCCAGCGAACCAAAGTAATACCAGAAATTGAAGTTTTTGGGCGCGTAGTACTCTGATAAATGGGCTTTCCAGGTTACCGTCATCGGAAACCGTTTATCGATCCACGCTACTATTGAATCTTCTTGTTTGTTCATTTTAGGCTGACTCTTTACTTTCGGCACCAACTAAAAGTCTGTTATCACTTAAATAGGCATAAGGCGGGACGACCAGATTGGTGGGAGCTGGCACGCCACTATAAACCCTCCCGGCCAGGTCAAATTTTGACCCATGACAAGGACAGAAAAACCCTCCCAACCAGTCTGCTCCAAGATCAGCTGGCGCGATATCTTTTCTGAATGTGGGAGCGCACCCGAGATGCGTACACACTCCCTCGACAACGAGAATCTCGGGTTTGATCGAGCGGGCAAGATTTTGAGCGTAAGGCGGCTGTTGTTCACGCAGCGAATCCGGATCAGCAAGTTGCGCATTAAGCTTTTCCAGCGTTTCCAGCATGGCTTCCGTGCGCCTTAGCACCCAGACTGGTTTACCGCGCCATTCAACTATCAACAACATGCCTGGCTCCAACTTACCAATGTCTACCTCGACCGGAGCACCTGCTGCTTTCGCCCGCTCGCTTGGCATCATGCTACGCAAAAAAGGTGTTGCGACACCTGCACCTGCAATAGCGCCAGCAATAGAGGTGGTTACCAGCAGAAAGCGCCTCCGCCCGCTCATTTCTCCCTTATCAAAGCTGTTAGCCATTTTTCAAAAATTCCATGTCACTCGCCCTTCGTCAACCAGTATAAATTCTTAAAACCCTTTTCCTGAGCACAATTACCACAAATACAGGGACAGGAATAACCTTGGTCGCCGATAGATAAAAGTGAGCCATTTTAACATAGCCAACGATATTATTAATCAGAATTTAATTGCCAATTAATTACTCACTTCCGGCTATCAGAAGAGTTCACTACCGTAAGCCTTTGCACAATCATACCCATCGCCTGCTCGATCAATTGTGGCAGTTGTGCCTGTGCTGCCGGGCTAAAATTGGTAAGAACCTGCTCGCCTGCTTTTTTATGGCTATGTATGCATTAACAGTTGAAATTGATTTTCTCGTCCGAGAGCGGCCTGGAGCGCAGCGATTGGTGCGTTGTGCTCGCCCCAGCGATCTAACCATCTATGCCAACCCAGATAATTTTCCAAATACCTGGTCGCAACTCCATGAAATCTTTTCATCCACTGCTTGAGTCGGCTGTCGTAGGCATTAACATTCTGGATATGGTAAACACCATCAATGACTCGAATGCCAGCAGAGAGATTGACGGGGCAATGAGTAATTCCGAGGCCATGAGCCACAGATCGGTAGACGGCAGCACCATCACTACAAAAAATGGCATCTTTTGCCAGAATAGGCTGCAAAGGCGATTCGATTGCCTTCTCATCAATCGCAGCCAGCTTGAAATCCGCTGTTGCACCAGAACGGTCGCGTACTACCAACACCGGCACTTGGTCTTTGCCTGTGCCACGTGCATGGATTTGCTTGCCACGTTTGCGCGGTGGACGATTCAGATGGCGTTGACCTTTGCAGGAAAGGGGAAAGAAGGTTTCATCCGCTTCGACGATACCCTGCAAGTGTTTGGCCTTAGTGGTCGCCGACAAAGCCAGGAACCGATGGCGCCAACGGAAACTGGTACTTTTGTCGATTCCGCATTGCTTGGCGCTCGCACGTACGGTCAAGCCTTCAATCAACGCCGCGCTGTAATTCAACCATTGCTCCTTATGCCGCAGACGAGCCAAAGGCGTTCCCGATACCGCCGTGAACGTGTGCTTGCACCCGCAACAGCGAAAACGTTGCAGCCCCGCCTGGCGTCCCCAACGATAGGATCGATCCGCTTGGCAGACCGGGCAAATCGGTTCAAAAGAATCCTCAAGCCACTTCACCGCCGTAGCTTTTGGTGTCACTTTGCTCAGGCAATGCCTGACATGTTCTTTTTGCCCACGGCTAAGCTGCGATATTTTTTCCAACCACTCCCGAAAATCAGAGGTTTTCATGACCATGCTCTCCGGTTTTGATGTTTTAGTCTATTCGACATTAGGGTCTGTTGACATTTCACATAGGTAGCCACAGGTATCCGAGCTATGATCATTTCTGGTGTATGACAAGGGAGAAGGAAGCGGTGTAACCTGTTGGTAAAGATCTCGGCAGAT
>JAVVEX010000043.1:0-14920 GCA_032251195.1 Nitrosomonas sp. | reverse complement strand
GGAGATCAAAAACAGGTAGCCGCTTGATTCTCCGTACACCAGATTTGACTATAGCTCGGATTACCCTGCCCCGTAGCCGTATCAGGCATCGACAACCATTGAATCGATAACGCCGACACCGGCGTGCCCGTCAGCAACCATGCCAATAACAGCCCATTCATAACCAGATTTGATTTGTTAACCATTTACCCTGCTCTCCTGTTCATTTTTACCAGCATGAACCTTAGTGTTTTCGTTGACAACGATAAACAGGATTAGAAGGGTATTTACAGGGGTATTCCTCGGTTTCAGATAGCTAAAAACGGTAGTGGCTGGCCGCACTATGCATAAAATTTCAGCCTTCAAACGCAATCGATAATCTGAAATTATTGCAGACTCGTTTGAACAGGGTAATGCTGATTTTTATTTATTGAGCTTTCCGTAAGGTATTTTGTGTTTACTCGACTAATGGTAAGGCACCCAAGATTTGGATGCCAGTAGCAATGTTTCAATTAAATTTTTTTACATTGGGTCATAGGAGAATTAACCATGAAATTACAACGTAATGTTTTAACAACTTCCCTGATAGCCAGCTTGATGGCATTTTTGTTGAGCACCCCGGTATCCGCAGGTAAGAATCCATGCAGCCCATGTGCGCCAAAGCAAAAAATGCAACACGGTAAACAGGACATGAAAAATCCTTGTGCTTCAAAAAATCCTTGCGCAACTAAAAGCCCTTGCGCTGCCAAGAATCCGTGTGCTGCAAAAAATCCATGTGCTGCCAGGAACCCATGCGCTGCCAAAACGTATTAGGCGCTCTTTCCGTTTGAATATCATGGTTTCTCATAATTCAACGAGGAGGGCAATATCGTGAAATTCAAGAACAAACCGCTAAGTGCCGCCATAATTTCCGGGCTGTTTGGCGCGGCGGTAGCTGGCCTGCCTGCAAGTTTGATTGCTGCACCTTGCATGCCTTGCGCGCCGCGAGCGGGGAAGCATAATCCATGCAATCCTTGTGCTGCAAAAAATCCCTGCGCAGCCAGAAACCCATGTGCTGCCGGTGGTCGAATAGATCCCAGGCTGATCACTAGGCCGGAAGGAACCAGGCCGTATCAAGGGGATCGACTGGCTTTGTTGACGGAAGGCAAGGCGTTATGGAATAACAAAAAGATAAGCGACTCGCGTTCTGTGTCGTGTGCTACCTGCCATAAAAGTGGCACCACGATGCTGCAGCCCAGTTTCGCTAAACCTTATCCCCACTTTGTTCAAATGGCGGCTGATGTTGCAGGCATGGAATCGATTACCCTGGAAGAAATGGTGCAACTTTGCATGGTTAAGCCCATGCAAACCAAGCCATTTTCATGGGATTCCCGTCAATTGGCCGCATTGACCGCTTATACAGCAGTATTGCAGCAAACGTTTGAGCCTGTTGATAATGCGGCCAATCCCTGTGCTGCAGTCAATCCTGCAGTGAACCCTTGTGCAAGCAGGAACCCATGCGCAGTTAAGCGATAGCAATTTTTGTCAGGGAGATTGCGATGGGATACCGTAAGAGTTCCCATCGCCTTTTTTTGCAGCAATCCCAGCATATGTTTCCATATCCCGTATCTTTTATGCCAGATCCTCGCGTATTCTCGCGAATACCTGCTCGAACATTTCTGTCGTCAGCCGCCTGGTTTGCGTGTTGTAACGGCTGCAATGATAGCTGTCGTAAAGCCGCAAATTATTGCTGATCTGGTGTGCCGCACCATGCTTGAATGGAAAAACTGCCAGTTTGATTCCCAACGCCATCAAAGTGGCGCGGTGCGCGATGTTGCCCAGTGCCAATACTGCTTTTCCGCCCTGCTCCATGAATTCGGCCAGCTCGGCCTTCAGATAGTTATTGCACTCCCGTATTTCGCTGGTATCGGGTTTATTCTCAGGCGGCAGGCATTTGACTGAATTGGTGATGCGGCAATCCGATAACGTCAGACCATCGTCCGGTGCAATCGATTCGCTGCAACTGGCAAATGCAAATTTGTACAGCGTCCGGTAGAAAAGGATGCCCGCAAAGTCGCCGGTAAATGGTCGGCCAGTGCGGTTTGCGCCATGCAGCCCCGGCGCGAGACCGATGATCAGAAATCTGGCTTGATCCGCACCAAAAGCAGGTACGGGGCGCGCATGATAATCCGGATAAGCGGATTTTACTTCATCGAGATATTGCGCCAGACGCGGGCAGCGGCGACAGTCTGGTTGGAATGACAGGGATGTTTTCATAGTGCTTTATTGTAGAATGAGCATTTTTTGAGCAAATAGTCATGGCCAAAATTCTGGCAACTGAAATCCGTGTGGGTGATCTGATTGAGCAGGACAAGCGCATCTGGCGCGTATCGAAATGTTATCATGTTCATGTTGGTGGACGCGGGGGCGCGTTTATGCAGGTGGAAATGAAAGACATCGAAGCGGGCACCAAAGTGAATCAACGCATTCGCACCGATGATAAAATCGAGCGCACGCAGGTTGAACCGAGAGACATGACTTTTCTCTATCAGGAAGGTGACGAGTATATCTTCATGGATCGACAAACCTATGAACAGCTCGGTCTGTCGCGGGATTTTCTGGAAGGCCAGAGTGAATACCTGTTGCCCAACACCGATCTGCAGATAAATTTCCATCATGAGCGGCCTATTGGCGTAAAACTTCCCCCTAACGTCATTCTGACCGTGATTGAAACCGAACCCGGTCTCAAGGGTTCAACCGCCACCAGCTCCTTCAAACCAGCCACAGTCGAAACCGGGCTGGTGGTGATGGTGCCACCTTTCGTCGCACAAGGGGAGAAAATAAAAATCAATACCGACACGAGTGAATATATCGAACGTATGTAAATTATCCACAACAGCAACACGAGCGTCGGCAGTGCTGCTGTTATGGATTATCAGTATGCCCGTCATTGCCGCAGCCCTCGCCACCAAACCGGATAAAACCACAAAAATACCTGATATCACGATCGATGCGCCCAATACCATCAAAAAGCTAGTCCAGCAATACATCGAGTTCCCTGAAAAACCTTTTGCCAGCGAAGCCAGGCGTGCCAGTTTCCGGCGGCGAATCACCCGTGAGATCAGCGAGCTCCTGCATACCGAAGGCTACTTCACGCCAGAAATCCATTTTGAGCAAGCTGCTGCGGATATGCCTTATCGTCTTAACATCACGCCCGGACCACGCACCCGCGTTGCTACCTTTTCACTGGAGTTCAAAGGGGAACTTGCTGACGAAACACAGGAAAATAAGGCACGCAGGGCACAACTGCGCGCCACGTGGCAGCTTGTCCCTGGAAAAATCTTCAAGAATGCCCGCTGGGATGACGCAAAATCAGCACTGCTTGCCGATGTCATGACGCAGAATTATGCCGTTGCCCGCATTGACTTCAGTGAGGCAAGCATAAATCCGCGCGATGCGCAGGCCAACCTGAAAATCGTGATCGATTCTGGTCCGGCTTTCCGTTTTGGAAAATTACAGGTCGAGGGATTGGAACGCTATCCGCTTGCCTTGCTGCAACAGCGCGCTGGTTTTCAGCGTGGCGATCCTTACAACCGAGATCAATTGCTTGCTTTTCAGGCTGTGCTGCAAAACAGCCCATGGTTCAGTGGCGCTGATGTCAACATCGATACCGATCCTGCACTCGCCAAGGCGGCACCGGTTTCTGTCATACTGACCGAAGCGCAGAGTAAACATATCGGTATCGGATTGGGGTACAGCTCTAACAACGGCGCGCGCAGTGAAATCAATTACCGCGACTTCAATTTTCTGCAGCGTGCCTGGCAACTGACCAGCCTGTTGCGCCTGGAACAGAAACGGCAAACCTTTTCGACACGGGTGGACACGCTACCGGACACCAATCATTATCGCTACACCTTTGGCGCCAGAATCACGCGCTCCGACATCAAAAACCTGAAAACCCTCAGCCAGCGAGCAGATTTTTCCAGAATCCGCACCACGGATCATTCGACTTTGCAGTACGGAATCAACTGGCAACGGGAAAGCAGACAACCCGCTGGCGCGCCCAATACCATCGTAAAAGCGCTGACACTGGATGTCTGGTGGCGTTATCTGGACATCGATAATCCGGTGCACGTCAGAAATGGCCATGTTTCCGACATAAGAATCGGCGGCGGATCAAATTACATTTTATCCGATCGTGATTTTTTGCGCAGTTATGTCCGCCACATGCACTGGTGGCCAGTCGGCAAGCGCGATGTTCTGCATGTACGCGCCGAGGCAGGCTACACCCTGGCCGCTTCGCGCAGCGGCATTCCACAGGAATATTTGTTCCGTGCCGGTGGCATTCAGTCGGTCAGAGGTCATGATTTTCTGAGTCTGGGCGTCCGAGAAGGCGATGCCATCGTAGGTGGACGCGCCATGACAACCGGAACCATCGAATATGTCCGCTGGCTGACGGAAAACTGGGGGACAGCAGTATTTGCCGATGCCGGTGATGCCGCCGACAGTCCACGTAAACTCAAGCTGAACCTCGGTTATGGCGCAGGGGTACGATGGCGCAGCCCGGCAGGGCCATTCGCGCTCGATCTCGCCAGACGCCATGATACTGGCACATTACGGGTGCACTTTGCGATTGCGGTTGCTTTCTGACGGGCGCGAGGGGAACATCCACAGCTTGTCATAACGCGTTGCTGTTCATAAAAAATGCTTTCTTGTTTATCGATGATATGCCGCATCATCTTTTTTACACCTGATCCCGTTTGAAATTCTGCCTTCTCAGAGATATCCAGACATGAGCGAAACCAACCAGCCTGCGCCGCCCGCCACAACGACACCACCCGCCAGCCGTTTTGGTACGTTCAAAACATGGCTGTTGGGCGCACTGCTGCTGATGCTGTTCATGCTGGCCGGAGGACTCTATTGGCTGGGCACGACCACCTCCGGCCTGCAGCGGTTGCTGACGGCAGTTTCACAGGCAAGCGGCAACGCACTGGTTTTTACCGATGTCACCGGCAATTTGCAATCCTTGCGGATCGGCCTGATAACCTATCAGGATAGCGAACGCGCTGCCAGGGTGGAAAAACTCGCCGTTAGCTGGCAACCACGCGACCTGCTAAACGCAACTCTGCTGATCAAAACATTCACCGCCGATCTGGTCGAAGTACATAGCGCGCCATCGGATGACCCTGCCAGCCTGCCGGACAATCTGCAACTGCCCATTGATGTCATCATTCACCAATTGGGCATTCGCTCGTTGCGCACTTATACCCTTGGCGACGATACGCCTGGCTTCAGCGCACAACAGGTTGCCTTGCGCCTGACAAGCGGTGATACGTTTTACCGGCTTCCCGTTTTTTCGCTGACGCTTGAACAAGGTAAACTGGCCGGCAGATTGCAGATCGGCACCCATGCGCCATTCGATCTGTCCAGCCAACTGACGCTCCATGCATGGCCAACGGCGCTCGCAGTTGATTATCCGGAATCCAGTCACATCTCTCTGCGTTTGGGCGGCAACCTGGAACAAATCCTCGCGGCGCTGGCCATTCAGGCAGGGGAACTACAAGGACGGGGAACCATCGCGCTGCGCCCTTTTGCCGTCCAGCCGCTCGCCTCACTCGATCTCACGCTGGATGGCCTGAATCCACAGCGCTTCTCTGCTGATTTACCGGTGGCCAACCTGAATCTGGCCGGCAACTTGGAGGAAACAGCATCGGGTGCGTTGCAGGGCAATCTTGTGATACGCAATGCGCAACCCCGGCCAATCGACCAGGCTGGGCTGCCACTGCAGGAAGTGCGGACGCAAATTTTACTGGCAGACGAGAACATTGTTCTCAACGACATCGCCATTCAGTTCGCCCACGCCGGGGACGCGGCCGCCCATCTCTCCGGTCAAGTTCACTGGCATACCGGCAACGCGTTGGGATCGGTTGATCTTGCAGTTTATCGCCTCAATCCGGCACTGCTCGATACCCGCCTGCAACCCGCAAGTTTATCTGGGAAACTTGCATTGCGGGGAGATCAAGCCGCGCAACAAGGCAGCATCCAGCTACACGACAAAGCCTTGAAGCTTGCACTCGAAGCAGCACTGTCACACCGCGACCAGGCCATCACCATCGAAACAGTCAATTTTTCCCATGGTGACGCCAGCGTTTCCGGCCACGGCCGGTTGCAACTGGATGCTGATCAGCCTTTTACCTTTGAAGGCATCCTCAAACAATTCAACCTATCGGCGCTGATTGATGCGCCACGCTCGGATCTGAATGCCAGTTTCAAACTGAACGGCCAGCTGGCACCGCAACCGACCGGAAAAATCGACTACCTCATCACGCGCAGTCATTATGACAATCAACCCGTGATGGGCAAGGGCGTCATTGCGCTCAGTCCGCTCAGTTCGTCCAACCCGTCAATGCAGCTCATCAGCGATGCCAGCCTGCGTCTCGGTGATAATCTGCTGCAGGCCAAGGGTCGGCTCGGCAGCAGCGGTGATCGTCTGTTGCTGACGCTGTCCGCGCCCAACCTGGCGCAAACCGGCCTGCCACTGCAAGGCGATCTCAATGCCCGTTTCGCGCTTGAAGGACAGCTCGACCGTCCCGGAATCGTATTTGAAGCCAATTCAACACAGTTCAATTATCGCGGCGAACATCAACTCGCCAACTTCAAGACGAAAGGAAGCCGACAAGGCAAGAAACTCATGCTCGACCTGGAAACAGGAGCATACCGCAAGGGCAACACGCAACCCTATCTGCATAAACTCACACTGACGCTGGTGGGCACGGAAGCACAGCATCAATTGTCGCTGACAGGCGATATCGATCAGGATCGGCAGCTACAATTTCAGGTAAGCGGCGGACTGAACAGCACCACCAGGAATCATGCCGCCTTCCAATGGCGTGGCGCCATCGATCGGCTCACGCTGACCGGGCCCATGCCACTCAAACTCATCACGCAACCGAAGATCACGCTCGACGCCGAGCAGTTTACGTTGGGGCATACGCGTCTTGCGGTTGCATCAGGCAACCTCGATATTCAGAAAGTTTACTGGACGCCCAAAAACTGGACTACCCAAGGAACATTTGAACAAATCGTGCTGACGCCAAATGTAGACGCTCCGGAAATGGCTGATCCGCTAACGGTCAGCGGAAGCTGGCAGCTTGCCGCCGACCGGCAGCTCAACGGCAACATCCGACTCCAGCGCACCCATGGTGATTGGATACTGCCACTGGACACCCCATTTGCGCTCGGCCTGCAAACCCTGTCGCTCGATTTGCTGACGGAAGGAAATGTCATCAACGGACAACTCGTCATTGAAGGTACCCATATCGGCAAAACACAGGCTCGCGTCTCACTTCCGCTGCAACACACGGGCGACGCGTGGCACATCGCACCGGATGCTCTGCTCAGTGGCAATCTGAAATTCGACCTGCCTGACCTTTCATGGATTGGCCCGGCAATTGATGACAACTTCCTCAGCGGCGGCAAACTTGCCGGTAACGCCACGCTCTCCGGCACGCCCGAAGCGCCCCTGCTGCAAGGCGTGATTCAGAGCCAGGCGCTTTCGCTGACGTTACTCGACGAAGGGCTGCAACTGCAGGATGGAAAACTCGCTGTGCGCTTCGATCAGGACAGCATCCTGCTGGATGCGCTATCCTTCAACGCCCCGTTGGAAAAACCCTCAAAGGATCGTCTGCTCAAAGGGCTGAAACTGGCGCGCCAGAATGGACAGATCAATCTGAACGGTCACTTCGACCTGCGCAGCCAGATAGGTGAATTGCACGTGGCATTCGATCATTTGCCACTGGTTCAACAGCCCGACCGCTGGATCGTCGTCTCCGGCGATAACCGGATTGGCTTTAAGGATCGCGCACTCGCTGTCAAGGGAAAAATAGTGACCGAGGTCGGTTTCCTTAAACAACCCGAAGCTGGTCGACCGGTGCTCGATGATGACGTTATCATCATTTCCGAAACAGAATCCGCGCCCGAGTCACCCGTACTCGCAATCAATGTCGACGCCACGCTCGATCTGGGTGAACGCTTTTATCTACGCGCATCCGGGTTGGAAGGACAGCTTGCCGGACAGCTGCGTCTACGCAGTACGCCTAACCAGGCATTGAGCGCGATTGGCAGCATTGCTACCCGCAACACCCGTTTTGAAGCGTATGGCCAGAAACTGCTGGTCAAACGCGGCATCGTCAATTTCGACGGCCCGCTTGACAACCCTGGGTTGAATATTCTTGCCGTGCGTAGCAATCTATCGCCTGACGGTATGGCAACCGGGCAATCCGGATTTTCCAACCAGCCCGATCGAGACAGCACCATGAGCACGCTGACGGCACGTAATAGTCTGCAAGTGGAAGCCGGCGTGGAAGTCGCCGGCACTGTACGCAATCCAAAAATCAAACTGGTCTCTCAACCCGACGTACCCGATACCGACAAGCTCTCCTGGCTTATCCTGGGGCGCGCACCGGATGCGGGCGGTCTCGACAGCGGCCTGCTGCTCGGCGCTGCCAGCTCTATTTTTGGCGGACAATCCGATGAAGGCATGCTTGACAAAATCACTCAGGGACTAGGGCTCGATAATATCTCGGTCCGGCAACGCGAAGGCAGCAGCGCGCTCACCGATCAGATCGGCACCGTCGGCAAACGCCTGTCTTCCCGCGCCTATCTCAGTTATGAACGCGGCCTTACCAACGCCTCCACCGGCGTTGCCAGGCTCACCTATGCCCTGTTTCCCAACATCAGCCTCGTTGCTCGCGCCGGCGAAGACAGCGCACTGGATCTTTTCTACAACTTCGGTTTCGATTGACTATGATGGATAAGCTTCACAGACAGTTACGCAAATAAACCGGATACCATCACGCCATCCATTTCGCATGAAAATTCTGCACACATCCGATTGGCATCTTGGGCGAAGCCTGTATGGGCGCAAACGCCATGCGGAATTTACTGCCTTTCTTGACTGGCTGGTAGCAACCATCGCACGGGAACACGTTGATACCCTGCTGGTAGCAGGCGATATTTTCGACACCAGCACGCCGGGCAACCGGGCGCAACAGTTGTATTATCAATTTCTGTGTCGCGTAGCCGCCTCTGCCTGTCGGCATGTGGTGATCATCGCCGGCAATCATGATTCTCCTTCCTTTCTGGCCGCGCCTCGGGAGTTGCTCAAAACGCTCGATATTCATGTGGTGGGACAAGCGGGCGAACAGTTGGACGAAGAAATTCTGGTACTTGAAAACAGTCAGGGAGTCGCCGAACTGATCGTATGCGCGGTTCCCTATCTGCGGGATCGCGACATTCGTGCCGCGCAGGCGGGCGAGAGCAGCGAGGACAAGAATCGCAATCTGATGGAAGGCATACGCGACCATTATGCCGTTGTAATCGCGCTGGCCAGGCAGAAACGCGCAGCAGCAGACGCTGCGAATGACGATACTCGCAATATTCCCATCGTTGTCATGGGGCATCTTTTCGCTGCGGGCGGACAAACCGTCGACGGCGATGGCGTGCGCGAACTCTATGTCGGCTCACTCGCGCATGTTTCTGCTGAAATCTTTCCGTCCGATCTCGATTATGTCGCGCTTGGCCATCTGCATGTGCCGCAAATCGTCGCTGGTTCAGATTACAAACGCTATAGCGGCTCGCCGCTGCCGATGGGTTTCGGGGAAGCGGGTCAGCAGAAATCCATCTGTGTCGTTGAGTTTTCCAGTGACGGGAAATCCAGCCGTCTCCAGCCAGAAGTCAGCTTGATTCCGGTGCCGATTTTCCAGCAACTGGTTCGCATCAAGGGCACATGGGAACATATCGCCGCCCGACTGCACGAACTGGTTGCCACTGCCAGCCAGGCATGGCTGGAAATCATTTACGAGGACGATGCGCTGATCAGCAATCTGCGTGTGCGCGTGGACACAATTGTTTCCGGCTCGGCACTGGAAGTGCTGCGTATCCGCAATATGCCTGTCATTCAGCGCACACTGCAGCAAACCCGCACAGGCGAAACACTCGACGATCTGAGTATTGAGGACGTTTTCGCGCGCTGCCTGTCAGCCAGTGCTGTTCCCGCCGAACAGCATCCTGCATTATTGCAAACCTATCAGGAAGCAGTCGCCTCGCTGCAACAAGCTGATAGCAACGCTGACTGATCAGTATGCGCATTCTGCAAATACGTTTCAGAAATTTGAATTCGCTGGTGGGCGATTGGGAAATCGATTTGACGCATCCGGAATTTACCGCAGATGGTATCTTTTTGATCAACGGCCCGACTGGCGCAGGCAAATCGACAATTCTCGATGCCATTTGCCTGGCACTTTACGGACGAACGCCACGGTTGAACCGGATCAGCAAAAGCAGCAATGAGATCATGTCGCGCCAGACAGGTGAGTGTCATGCGGAAGTGACGTTCGAAATGTCAACCGGGCGCTACCGCTGTCACTGGAGTCAGCGGCGGGCACGAAAAAAAGCGGATGGCGAACTACAGGCACCCAAGCACGAAATTGCCATGGCTGATTCCGGCAGCATCCTGGAAAGCAAGCTGCAGGAAGTCAGCCAGCGTGTCGAAGCCGTTACCGGCATGAATTTCACCCGCTTTACCCGCTCCATGCTGCTGGCGCAAGGAGATTTTGCCGCCTTTCTGCAATCCGCGCCTGATGAACGCGCACCGATTCTGGAACAGATTACCGGCACTGAAATCTACAGCCAGATCTCGATACGGGTACATGATCTCCGCGCCACCGCGCACAAAACACTCGACGCCCTGCTGGCGGAGTGCGTCGGCGCGCAACTGCCAAATGAGGCAGAAGAACAGCAGCAGGCTGCTGACCTGGCGCAGAAGATTACGCAGGATTCCACGCTGACCCAGCAAATCAGACAAAAACAGCAGGCGATTGCCTGGCTGGAACGCATCGCCACGCTTGAACTGGAATTGTCACAACTGAACGCGCAACGGCAGGATTGGCAGAACAGATGGCAGATATTCGCGCCGGAACAGGCGCGCCTCGATCAAGCCAACCGCGCACTGCAACTGGCCGGAGAATTGGCTGAACTCGAATTGCTCCGGCGGGAACTGACGGCAGATCAGACCGCACTGCGGACATGCGTAGCAGCGCTCGCCCAATCCGTGGCAACGCTTGCCCGGACACAAGCTGCTGTTGCGCAGACCCGGGAAAAACTTGCCGCCGCCAGAAACGGGCAGCAGCAAACCCTGCCGTTGATACGCGCAGCCCGCGAGCAGGATATCAGGATTCATGCGCTGACCGCGCCGATTCAGGCGCTCATTGATGCCATCGACGAAACCAGACGAGCGCGGGACAGCCTGCAGACCCGACAAAAAACAGTGCTTGCCGAGCAGAACGATAAACAGCGCATGCTTGCAGAAACAGCCAAACAGCTCGTAAAAACACACACAGATGAAACCCTGGTGCTACAGTTGACCGGCATTCACGAGCAACTCGATGGATTGGCCGCTCTCCAGATGCAATATAACGACAAACTCGCCGCCAGCAAGTCCGCCGCTGATCAGCTGACGGAAATAAACGAGCAGCGGCAAACACAGCAGCAGAAACTCGCCAGCCTGCAACGCCAATTTGCAGAAAATCAGACAAATTTGCGCCAAAAACAGAATGAATCGCAGCAACTGTTTGACGGCCATGGCTGGGCAGACTGGCAAAAACACATGGCTGATCTAACCCAGCGGAAATCACTGCTCGATCAAACCGCGCAAAACTTGCAGACACTTGCCAGTCTGGTCAGTGCACAAAAAGGACTCAGCGAGAAACTGGTGCAGCTGGAGATTGACAAAGCCTCTCTTGCCGGGCAAATCACCCTCACGGCCACCACCCTGTCTGCCTGTGGGCGTGAAATCAGTCTGCTGGAAACGCAACACTTGCTCGTCAAACAGATCCAGGATTATGCGCAGGCAAGGCAGCAGCTCGCGGACGGCGAACCTTGTCCGCTATGTGGCTCGCACGAGCATCCGTTTGCCGAAGGCAATATTCCTGCTTATAATGAAATCCATCTGGCATTGGAAAGCGCGAAAAAAACCCTGAGCGCTACGGAAAAAAAGCAGACCGACCTGAAAATCGGACAGGCCAAAACCGACAAGGATATCGAACAGACCATTGCCAGAAAAAACGAAATTCAGAAAAGTATTCAAGAGAATGAAGCACTGATTGCTTTATCCTGCGCAACCCTGGCACTCGACCCAACCGCTCCGGAACTGGCGGCCAGGCTGCCCGGCCTGCAGCAGGCGGTTACTGACAAACTCACACAGGCTGTCGATGCCTGCCATCGTGGCGAAATCCTCAGCAAAGCAATCGATGCGTTACGACAATCGCTGGAAAAAAGTCGCGAGCCAACCATTCAGGCCGAGCGTGATTTGCAGCAGATTGCGCATCAGCAACAATCCACCAGTCAGATGCTGGCGCGTCTCCAGCAGGAAACGGTTGCGCTCGCCACCCACCAGACGCGACGCCTCGACAGATTGCAGCAAGCGATTGCGCCCTACGAACTGGAAAACCCCTCATTTGACAATCTGGCGCTGATCCGGACACAGCTCACCCATCGTCGCGACCAGTGGATGCAGTTGCATCAGAAAAAAATCACGCTCGAACAGGCCACCCACAACCTGTCGACCGAAATACGGTATCTGACAGAACAGCTGCAGCAAAATAAACAGCAACACCAGCAGCAACACCAGCAACTGCTTGTACTGCAAACCCAGCGCGATCAACTGATTGCAGCCCGCCGTGAGGCATTCGCCGACAGACAGCCTGACGAAGAGGAACACCAGCTCGCACAAGCTGTCGAGCTGGCGCAGCAACAGCTGGACATCGCCAGCCAGCAGCTGCAAACGCTTGCGGAGGAACGCGACAGACTCACCGGTAAACAGGAAGACCTGTTGCACAGTATCACTGCGCGCACGGCACATCTTGGTAACAAAGAAACCATGTTTACCGAACGCTTGCGCGCGCTTGAGTTTGCCGATGAAGCAGCATTGCGGGCTGCCTTTCTGCCAGAAGAGATGCGTCACCAGTTGATGCAACAAGTCCGGCAATTGGATGACGAAAAAAGTGGGCTGGCTGCCCGTGAACAGGAAAAGGCAAAACGCCTCGCCGATGAACGGGCGCAATCACTCAGCACAGAAACACCGGCAATTCTCCAACAGAATTTAACCGAACTGTTTTCCAGCCAGCAAGCCATACAACAGGCGATTGGCGCATGTCGCCAACAAATCAAAACAAACGAACGTCTGAAACAGAAACAATTGACACATCAACAGGCCGTGACAGTCCAGCAGGCAACCTGCGCCCGCTGGGATCTGCTGCATACGCTGATCGGATCGGCCGATGGCAAGAAATACCGGAACTTCGCGCAGGGACTCACTTTTGAAATGATGATCGGTCACGCCAATCTACAACTGCGGAAATTATCCGACCGCTATCTGCTGATTCGTGATGAACGACAACCACTGGAGCTGAATATCATTGATAATTACCAGGCAGGTGAGATACGCTCCACCAGGAACCTGTCGGGTGGCGAAAGTTTTATCGTCAGTCTCGCACTGGCACTGGGGTTGTCACGCATGGCCAGCCATAGTATACGCATCGACTCACTCTTTCTCGACGAGGGCTTCGGCACCCTTGACGACGAAACACTGGAAACCGCGCTGGAGACGCTCGCCACCCTGAATCAGGAAGACAAACTGATCGGCATCATCTCGCATGTTGCCGCACTCAAGGAACGCGTTCATGTCCGTATCGAAGTCGTACCGCAAGCTGGCGGCAAAAGCTTATTGATTGGCCCCGGCTGCCGGGCTGGATACGGCGATTGAAGAAAATCCGAAATATCCGGACCTCTGGAAAAGAACAACATGGCACTGAATGTAGAACATCTATTGCGCGCGGCTGCAACTCTGGAACAAGCGCTGATCGCCATTGAAAACCACGGGCAATGCGACGATGTATTGTTTGACCTGTATCGCAATGCTGCCATCAAAAGCTTTGAGCTCTCGCTGGAAACCGCAGGAAAATTGCTGCGCAAAGTACTGAAAGCTTATGGAGGTGCACCGCGCAGTGTGGATGCACTGGTGTTTAACGATGTATTGCGCCATGCCGGCAAGCACGGGCTTATGGATGCCCCTGCCGTTGAGCGCTGGCTTGACTATCGCGCCAACCGCAACAATACTGCGCACGATTATGGCAAAGGCTTTGCCAACGAGACCTTGAAACTGCTGCCCCAATATCTGCGCGACGTTCGGGCGTTAGCCCCCAAAATACAAAGTATATTCGATGCCTCGACTTGAATTGTCCAGGCTGCTGTTGCCAGCCAGGCATTTACACACCCTGCAGGCACTGTTGGCGCAACACGCTCCAGGCACCGAGGTGTGGGCTTATGGCAGCAGGGTGACAGGCGGCGCGCATGAAGGGAGTGATCTGGATCTGGTGCTGCGCCACCCTGACGATCCGACCCAGGAACCAGAGGGCTGGCAAGAGTGTAAAGAAGCCTTGCAAAACAGCACATTACCGATCCTGGTTGAAGTCCACTTGTGGTCACATTTGCCTGAAGGCTTTCATCGCAATATTGAGACGGGATATGTGGTCGTGCAGGAGGGAAAATCGCCTTGATTCAAGCCCAGAACACCTACACCGATGATTTCCAGCATGAGGGCATGACTTGGCGATCAACTTCGCCCATGCGAAACATATTCGCCCGTTCGGGCTGAAACAGTTCGCGCAGATAGCCGTAAAACGTTGCCGTCGCATCGACGCGCCGAGGATACAAAAATATCTGACAAAGTAGCATTAGCTACCAAAAATATGCCTCAGGAGATGCGGCATGCCTTCGGCTGTCAGAGCCGGATTCGGGTAAAATGCGCATTCGTTTATATGCCTCTGAACTATTTTCAGCAATTTCTGCCAAATGCTTTTAGATCAACGATATAGGGAGTTGAATCATGAGAGGACCGGGAACT
>JAVVEX010000042.1:0-15019 GCA_032251195.1 Nitrosomonas sp. | reverse complement strand
ATATCACACCAACTTTCTGTTTTTTATCAGCTCTTGGGAAAACAATGCAATTTCAACAATTAATTGTGACATAGCCTAATGAAAGGCACTTTCCAACCAAGAGCACTGCTGGCGCATGTCAATGGCACAACCATCGGTATTTTGCGTGAAGGCGATCCCGCACCAGGCTTTCCGGCGGGAACATTGATCACAGGAATCATGAGTTTTGCCATGTCTGATGCTGGCATGGTGATTACAGGATCGGCAACTCTGAGTACATTAACGACAACTTTGGGGGAAACAGGTATCTGGCTACACGATTTCAATACCATTACCCGCCTTCCCAGCCCGGTGCCGGGCTGTCGTTTTGCTCTGCCAACCGTTTCCATTAATCAGGCGGGCGTGGTTACATTGGGAGGTGCTGGATTCCTCGGTGAGGACGATCGTCCTTGCGTACCTGCGGCTGGAATATTCAAATGGCAGAACGGGCAATGGCAAACCGTGATGGCTCAGGATTCATTTGAACCCGGTGAAGGAGAGGCGGTGCCTGGCATGGCGCAGGCGGAATTCAATTTTGAGAATTTGTTACTGCCTTTGTCACGGCAGATGACCGATGATCAGGGCAATGTGGCTTTTTCTGCTATCCTCAAAGATCCATCATCTATTCCCAGAAGACCGTTACCTTCTAAACAAAACAAAAGCAGTCTCTGGTACAAGACGGAAGGAGAGGAACCCAGGCTGATTGCGCTGGCGAGGGAAACCTTGCCGGGTGATCCGAACGCCATTATCGTCGGCTTGTCTTTTCTGAATGGTGTCAGCGTGAGTAATAATGGCGCATCGGTGGTGCCGGTTGTGTTGGTGGGCGAGATCGGTGCCTTACTGTCCGGCTTTCCTAGAGCCAGTCAACCATACTCCAGTTTGCAGGACACCGGCGAAATTCAATTGTCAGTGACTGCACGGTCAGGCCGTCGGCCACCCGGGTTTGAGCAGACCTGGTTTTATTCCCAATTTCTGGGGCAGGCGCTTAACCGTAACGGTGATTTCATTTTCAGTGCCCGCGTTGAGGGCACTTCGAGCGTTGATACGATTTGGCGTGCACAAGTTGGCGGCGAACCGCGCCTGAAAGCAATGGCCGGCATGAAAATCAACGCGAACGGACAGGAACGGATTCTTCGCCAGGTTGGCGGTTTGGGTGGAGCAGCGCAGTCCAATACCAATGGAACCCCCAGCCAGTTCAGCGACACCGGAGATTTTGTCTTTGCCGGGGAGGTCGATGGCAGCTTTCGGTCCATTCTGCTGATTCCGGACGATCAACGTGAACAACGCATTTTTGCCCTGGCCGAACAATTGTTTCCACAGTTTTTTGCCCCCGCCAACGCCGAAGACCGTCTGCTGGAAGGCTTTGACTACCGCTTTTATTCTGGTACCGATACCTATATCGGCATCAAGGGAGATGAAGTATTTGTCCTTGGAAAACCTTTTGGCGAAGGCATCGTGCGTATTGGCACCATCGATGAAACACTGGCATTTCTGGAACAAGAATCTATTACCCGGTGAGGCGAGAAAAAATATTGCCAGTGTATAGTCCAGGTGCTGGAGCGTTCTGTATGGCCACAGCCGGATGATATTAGAGACGCAGCAGTGGGCGGCGTCATTCGAGCTTTTGCGAAATTTTAAATTACGATGACCACTTACCAAGCATCTTCAATACAAGGATAACGCGCCATGAAAACACGTGCAGCAGTTGCCTGGCAGGCCGGACAGCCGCTTACGATCGAAGAAGTCGATCTCGCCGGGCCCAGGGCAGGCGAAGTACTGGTTGAGATCAAGGCAACCGGAATTTGCCACACAGATTACTACACGCTGTCCGGTGCCGATCCCGAGGGATTGTTCCCCGTCATTCTTGGGCATGAGGGGGCTGGGGTCGTGGTGGAAACGGGTGCCAA
The DNA here is from genome assembly GCA_032251195.1 of Nitrosomonas sp. Classification (GTDB taxonomy): domain Bacteria; phylum Pseudomonadota; class Gammaproteobacteria; order Burkholderiales; family Nitrosomonadaceae; genus Nitrosomonas. Next base: position 13,094 of record JAVVEX010000042.1, on the reverse strand, counting down.
TGTCACATCACTCAAAGCGGGCGACCATGTGATTCCGCTCTATACGCCGGAGTGCCGGGAATGCAAGTTTTGTCTGTCGCGTAAAACCAATCTATGCCAGGCGATCCGCGCTACGCAGGGACAAGGGTTGATGCCGGACAGCACGTCGCGTTTTTCCCTGAATGGCAAGCCTCTTCTGCATTACATGGGCACATCGACCTTTTCCAATTTTATTGTGGTGCCTGAAATCGCGCTCGCCAAAATCCGTAGCGACGCGCCTTTTGACAAGGTTTGCTATATCGGCTGTGGCGTGACGACTGGTATTGGTGCGGTGGTTTTCACTGCAAAAGTGGAGGCTGGCGCGAATGTTGCGGTTTTTGGCTTGGGCGGTATCGGTCTGAATGTTATTCAAGGTGCGCGCATGGTTGGCGCTGACCGCATTATCGGCATTGATATCAACCCGGAGCGTGAGCAACTGGCGCGAGCGTTTGGCATGACTGATTTTATTAACCCCAATGAGGTGGACAACATTGTCGATGCCATTGTGCAACTGACGGATGGTGGAGTCGATTATAGTTTTGAGTGCATTGGTCACACCGGTGTAATGCGGCAGGCGCTGGAATGTACGCACAAAGGCTGGGGGCGCAGCATCATTATCGGTGTCGCTGCGGCAGGTGCGGAAATCAGCACGCGTCCGTTCCAGCTGGTGACTGGCCGAAAATGGGAAGGCTCTGCTTTTGGTGGTGCCAGGGGGCGTTCGGATGTTCCCAAAATCGTTGACTGGTACATGCAGGGCAAGATTAAAATCGATCCTCTGATTACGCATACGCTAAAACTGGAAGACATCAACGAAGGTTTTAGATTAATGAAAACCGGAAAATCAATCCGTTCCGTTATTGTTTACTGATTTCGAGAAAAATAATCATCATGAAACTTGAAGTTTGTAACGAGCACCTCTGTTTTGGCGGTACTCAGCGTTTCTTCCGGCATCACTCGCAGGTCATTGGCCTGCCGATGCGTTTTTCGGTTTATGAGCCGCCTCAGGCCAGAGTGGCCAAACGACCTGTGCTTTTTTTTCTGGCCGGGCTCACCTGTACGGAAGAAACCTTTATGATCAAGGCTGGCGCGCAGCGCTATGCCGCAGAATTGGGGCTATTGCTGGTCAGTCCGGATACCAGCCCGCGTCATACGGGCATTGCCGGGGAAGCGGGTGACTGGGAGGTTGGAACAGGCGCCAGCTTTTACCTGGATGCTACCGAAGCGCCCTGGTCAAGGTATTTTCGCATGGAAAGCTACCTGACTCAGGAGCTGCTGGAAATCATCATCAGAAAGTTTCCGGCTGATCCCGAGCGGGTTGGTATTTTTGGTCACTCGATGGGCGGGCATGGCGCACTCACTCTGGCAATGCGCCATCCTGAAATCTATCGTTCAGTCTCGGCGTTTGCACCGATTACCGCGCCGGTAAGCTGCCTGTGGGGGCAAAAGGCATTCAGTCTCTATCTGGGAGAATCCACTGAACTCTGGAAAAAACACGACAGTACCGAGCTGGTTGAGTCTGGCCACCAGTTACCCGCAACCCTGATTGATCAGGGCATGAATGACCCGTTTCTGGCCGAGCAGCTACATCCGGATTATTTTGAAACGGCTTGTCGTAAAATGAGCCAGCCCTTGATATTACGGCGTCATCCGGGCTACGACCACAGCTATTACTTCATCAGTACCTTTATCGAAGATCATCTGCGCCATCATCACGACACACTGATCTAGCAAAGGGTATCTCTAAAAATTCACGTATTCGTTACAATACGTCGTTATCCATAAAAAATATCTCCTTACATATCAGTTGCATGCTCTTTAGAGGCATCCTGAACTGATTATAAGGAGCTGAAAATAAAACAACGGCGTGCCAGATTCCGGTACGCCGTTGTTTCGATATGCGATTCAGACATCGCTACTATAATACCTTGACATCCGGTAGCGGGAATCCATTGAAAGTCGTCGCATAGGAAGTTGTATATGCGCCGGTATTCGGGATAAAGATGAAGTCGTTTTCCTGGAGATCGTCGGGCAGCATTTCTTCGTGCATCAACACATCGACAGAATCGCAGGTTGGGCCAGCGATTGACCACGGTACCGGCGAACCTTCTCTCTCGACATTAATTTCGTAACGAAGCCCCTCGCTGACCTCGATCAGCCCGCCAAAAATACCAGCGTCCCAGTACATCCAGCGTTTTCCGTTACGAGTAGCCGTACCGACCACCCTGCACACGAAGCAGGCGGAATCCGATACCAGATAACGTCCTGGTTCGGCAATCACGCGAATCTCTGCTGGCAAATCAGCGATCGCCTCGTTGATGACTTCGGCGATCACTTCAATCGAAGGAATGGGCTTGACATGCCGGACAGGATAACCACCTCCAATATTCAGCAAACGGGGTTTGAGTCCCGCGTTGCGCATATCGGCAAACACCTGTTTGGCGCGCTCGATGCCGACTCGCCAATTTTGGGGATTACGGCATTGAGAACCAACATGAAACGTCACACCAGCCAGATCTGCTTTCAATCGCACGGCTTCTTCGATAATTTCAGCAACATCGCCCATGTGAGTACCAAATTTTCCGGCCAGCGGCCAGTCACTGCCGATATTTGGCGTATCAACACGCAGATAAAGCTTCGCGTCGGGCTTGACGGAGACGATTTTACGTAACTCTTCGACACTATCGAGCACATACCATTCCACGCCCTTTGAAGCTGCGTATTCCAGATACGCACGCGCTTTCATCGGATTGCTGTAAAAAATCTCCGCAGCAGGCACGCCCAATTGCATCAGCATATCCAGCTCGGCAATGGAGGCAATCTCAAACCCTACCTGTTCCTCTATCATGGTTTTCAGTACGCGTGGATCAGGGTTGGCTTTGGCGGCATAGTGTGGATGCACGCGTGGTAGGACGGCCTTGAAACGTCTGGCTTTGTTACGGATGATGGCGGTATCGATCAGCAGGAAGGGCTTCTGATAGCCTGCTTCGAGGGTGGCTTTGACCCTGGAAATATCCAGACAGATTTCTGGATGGGTATCGAAGATGGCTTTAGTTTCAGTTTGAGTTTGTCGCAGGGATGCTGCGGCAGTTTGTCTTTTCATGTTGGTCTCCTTTGGAGCAATCGCTACGTTTCGGGAATATGAATATGAATCCAGTCTGTTGAAATAAATAAATTTATCTTGCTTTTCATGATGACCTCCTTATTGGCTATACCGGTTGCTAAAGGGTACGAATTATAGTCCGCATTTTTTCAGAATCAAGTGTTTTCCAATATTTATTTTATCAAATTTTTTATTTGATATTCAATGCGTTGTGCTCGGTTATGCAGTATGATTTTTCTGGTGCCGCGAAATGACCCAAAATTAGGCGATTATTCCCGAATTGAAAGCGGCGGGGCGCTCGGCATAATGCCGCTCTATCGTTAACAGGTCGGGAGTGATCATGAGTGAAGCAGCCGCAGCAGTACCGAGCACAGAGGGAAAGAAGAAACCGTTTCTCGTCATTCTGATTGCATTACTTGCCATTGGCGCCGGAGCCGGCGGCACCTGGTATTACATGAAAACCCAGCAAGGCGATGGAGAAGGCGCTGCGCAGCCAGCCAAGGAAATTCCCACCAAGTTTATCAAACTGGAAACCTTCACAGTCAACCTCCAATCCGAGGAGGATGATCCCCGCTATCTGCAGGTGGAACTGGTGATCAAGGTGAATGAAACCAGCGTCGTCGATACGATCGCCAACAAAACACCGGAAATTCGCAACCAGATTTTGCTATTGCTCTCCAGCAAGAAAGCCACTGAAATTTCCACACTGGAGGGCAAGCAGCAACTCAGTCAGGATATCTCTGAGGCTATCAAGCAAAAAATTGAACCAGAGGCATTGCAGGCAGATATTCTGGATTTGCTGTTCACGTCTTTCATCATTCAGTAACCCTATCTACCATGGCGGAGAATTTTCTTACCCAGGATGAAGTCGATGCCCTGTTGAATCACGACAGCGTCAGCCAAAGTACGCATGACACCAATGCAAGCAGTCATCAGGAGGATGCGTCAGGTGTGCGTCTTTATAACATGGCAACGCAGGAACGCATCGTGCGTGGCCGCATGCCGACGTTCGAAATTATCAATGCACGTTTTGCCAGATTTCTGCAAATGGGACTTTACAGCCTACTGCGTCGAGCGGTCGATATTACCACTGGGCCGGTTAACACCATAAAATATAACGAGTTTGTGCGTTCATTGGTCGTCCCGACCAATCTCAACATGATCACCATGAAGCCGTTACGGGGCCATGCCCTGATGGTATTTAACCCTGATCTGATATTTTTGATTGTTGATAATTTATTCGGTGGTGATGGCCGCTTTCACACCAGGGTCGAAGGAAGAGAATTTACACTGACTGAGCAACGCATTATTCAGCGGCTGCTGGAAGTGGTTTTCGAGGGTTATGAAAAAGCGTGGAAAACAGTGCATCCGATCAAATTCGAGTTCGTGCGCTCGGAGATGAATCCGCAGTTTGCCAGTATCGCCACGCCAGCCGAAATAGTGGTCACAACAGCATTTGAGCTTGATATTGGCGGTCATCGCGGAGAGTTCCACATCTGCATCCCTTACGCCATGCTTGAGCCGATTCGCGAGCAGCTCAACAGCAGCCTGCAGGGCGACAACCTTGAAGTAGACAACACCTGGATTAACGCCTTGACCAAACGCGTTCGAGGCGCCGAAGTCGAGCTGGTTGCCAGCCTGGGAAATACCAAAGTCACATTCCACCAGATTCTCAATATGCAGAAAGGAGATGTCGTACCGCTTGATATTCCCGATACGGTTAATGCAGCGGTCGATGGCATACCCGTTATGGAATGCCACTATGGCATTCTCAATAACCGCTATGCGCTCAAGGTCAAAACCATCCGCACCCAGAATGACAATGACTGAATCTACCCCCGGAGAAAAAAATGAGTGAAGCCACCCTGAACGAACCACAAGTTGAATCAAAAGTTGCAGATGACGAATGGGCGCAAGCGATGGAAGAGCAAAATACAGGCGCCATGGCGCCATCCAGCGAAGCGAGCGGGTTATCGGATACTTCCGAAGAAACCAATGAAACCGATGTGTCGACCACTGAGGGCACCGGGCAGTCGAAATCAACCGGCGGCGAGGAATTAACCCGTTCCTCGGCAGTTTTTGAGCAGTTCTCCAGAAATGGGGTGATCAATGATGCCCGCAACGATATCGACATGATTCTGGATATCCCGGTACAGCTGACGGTTGAGCTCGGACGGACCAAAATCGCCATTAAAAATTTGCTGCAACTGGCGCAGGGTTCGGTGGTGGAGCTGGATGGCATGGCTGGAGAGCCGATGGATGTGCTGGTAAATGGCTGCCTGATTGCGCAAGGCGAGGTGGTTGTCGTTAACGAAAAATTTGGCATACGCTTGACGGACATTATTACGCCCAGCGAACGCATCCGCAAACTCAACCGCTAAAGCCCATGTTTTTTATCCGGTTACTACCTCTGGCGATGTTGCTGTTGTCAGCACAGATACAGGCTGAACCTGAACAGACTCAGGGCTTTGCGCCGCCATCGCCGGTTATCTCGACAGAGAGCATGTTGCAGGTATTTATGGGGTTGCTGGCAGTGCTCGCACTGATTGCGCTGCTTGCCTGGCTATTCAAAAAAATTGGTGTTTATCCAGCCAATCAATCCGGTTTGATCAAGATCGTGGCATCGGTAAATGTCGGTCAAAAAGAACGGGTTGTCTTGACGGAAATCAACGATACCTGGCTGGTACTGGGCGTTGCGCCAGGCCATGTCAATCTGCTGCATCGCATCAGCAAATCAGACGTCATCGCCCATCCTGCCCCCGATGACAAGGTAGGCGACCGTTTTTCGGATAAATTACGCGCGAATTTGCGACAGGATCATGCTCAATAATTACCTGAATTCGAATCTGCTGGCTAAAGTTGTCCGCTCATTTCACATGAACAGGCATGGCATCATCATGGTTTTCGTCCTGCTTGGCACCGGATTCGCGTTGCCATCCTGGGCGCAACAGGTTGGGTTGCCGGCCATTGCCAGCGCACCCGGGCCGGATGGCGGCACAACTTACACCCTAAGCCTGCAAGCAGTACTGTTACTGACTTCATTGACGTTTTTGCCTGCAATTGTGCTGATGATGTCCAGTTTTACCCGAATTATTATTGTCCTGTCACTGCTGCGACAGGCAATTGGCACTCAGACATCCCCACCCAACCAGGTTCTGATCGGGCTGGCGCTGTTTCTCTCGTTTTTTGTCATGTCTCCGGTGATTGACCGCATTTATGCCGAGGCTTATCTCCCCTTTACCGAAGACAGGATCAATATCATGGAAGCGGTTGAACAGGCCAGCGATCCCCTCAGAACCTTTATGTTACGTCAGACACGGGAAACTGATCTTGCCTTGTTCGCCAAAATTTCAGGCCATGAAGACATTGAAACGCCTGAGCAGGTACCGATGAAAATCCTGGTGCCAGCCTATGTCACCAGTGAACTGAAAACCGCATTTCAGATCGGGTTTGTCGTGTTTATCCCGTTCCTGATTATAGACATGGTGGTCGCCAGCGTTCTGATGGCCATGGGGATGATGATGCTCTCGCCGATGATCATCTCGCTGCCGTTCAAACTGATGTTATTCGTGCTGGCGGATGGCTGGCATCTGCTGATCGGCTCCTTGACACAAAGTTTTTACGTTTAACGAGGTTATTCAATGAGTCCCGAACACGCCATGAACATAGGCCGTCAGGCTTTGGAAATTACCCTGCTCATTTCCGCGCCCATCCTGCTGACCGCGCTGGTAGCGGGGCTGTTGGTGAGCATCTTTCAGGCCGCCACGCAAATCAACGAGATGACTTTGTCTTTCATCCCGAAACTGGTTGCCATGTTTGCCGCCATGATCATTGCCGGTCCATGGATGCTGCAGATAATGCTGGATTATATCGAAACACTTTACGCCACTATCCCGTGGATTGCCGCCGGTTAGTCAAGCCGGATCATGACCGATCATGCTCAGCATCACCACCGCAGAGCTGAATGGCTGGATGGCCGGGTTGCTATGGCCATTGACCAGAATACTTGCCCTGATCGCCAGCGCGCCGTTGCTTGGCAGCAGCAGCATTCCCGTCCAGGTAAAGCTGGGGCTGGCTATTTTTCTGGTCATACTGATCGCCCCGACTCTCCCTGCACTTCCCCAGGTCGATCCTGACTCGGGCGCCGGGCTCATCATTCTGCTGCAACAGATCGTGATTGGTTTGTCCATGGGGTTTGCCATGCGCATTATTTTCAGTGCGGTGGAAGCTGCTGGTGAAATTATCGGTTTACAAATGGGGCTGGGGTTCGCAACCTTCTTTGATCCACAGCAATCCAGCCAGACCCAATTGATCGGTCGTTTTTTGAGTCTGTTCACCACGCTCGTTTTTCTGGCAGTCGATGGACATCTGCATTTAATTGACCTGCTTGCGCAAAGTTTCGTCATCCTGCCGATTGGCATGACTGGCATCCCTTCCCCGGCGTTTGTCACGCTTGCCAACTGGGGAGCTGAAATTTTCATGATGGGGCTACGCCTGGCATTACCCGTCCTGACCGCACTGCTAACCGCCAATCTGGCATTGGGCATCCTCACGCGCGCCGCGCCACAGTTAAATATATTTGCGGTTGGGTTTCCCTTGACGCTTTCCATCGGCTTTTTGATGATGTTATTGGTGTTGCCCTATTTTACGCCGGTCTTCATCCAGATGTTTTCAGACGGTTTTTCGCTGATTGGCACATTGATTGGCGCAGATGCGCCCGCAGAATCCCCCTGATACCATGACCCTTGGCGATTAGTGAAAATTAGGCGGGTTTAACCCGTTTCTTCATTCGATTGTCGCGAATACTTTCACGATACATTAGCAACCATTCGAATAATTAACTACCAGAATTCCATGCATTTATCCATCGGAGCAATGTAAATACCATGACATTCAAGTCCCGCTTCAAATCAATATTGAATATTGCGCCTTCAGCAGAAGAAGAGAACCAGCAATCCAACGTGATTGCGCTCAATACTGGTAAAACCGTATCTTCACGGGAACCGTTGCATGAACCTGTTGAATCAATGCAAACAGAATATGATTTTCTTGAGGATGATCTTGATGACCGGTGCGTTGGTGAAAGCCTGGCCATTCAGGAAGCAAAGCATCGCATCGAAACAGAAGCCAGAGCGCGCGTCACTGCTGAAGCACGCGCCAGGGTTGAGGCGAGCGCTCGCTTGGCAGCGGAAGCCAGAATCAAGGCGGAGACAGCGGCAACCGACGAGGAAAGAGCTCGTACGCGCGCCGAATCACTCGCCGCCAGAGAAGCGCAGGCACGCCAACTGTTGGAAGCAAAGCTGCGCCAGACGATTGAAGATGGCATGCAGGCAGAAAAGGAAGTCGTTGCAAATTTACGCGCCAAAGTAGAGGCCGAAACCGAAACAGCCGAAAAAGCCATACAGCGCGCGCGGGAAGAAGCCGGAGCGCTGGAACAGGCACGCGCAAGGGAGCTTGTGGAAGAACAAGCAATGGAGGCGGCCATTGCCAGAAGAAAACTCGACGAAGAAGCCCATGCTTCGGCGCTTTGCGCGGCTGAGGCCGAAGCCAGGGCAACTGCCATGGCGCAAGCAAAAATCGAGGCATCGGAAAAATTGATCGCATTGACGGCTTCCCGATCTGCTGCCGAACAGCAGGCGCTGGAGGAAATCCGGCAACGGACGGCAGCCGAAGCCGCACTGGAAGCACAAACACGCGAACGATTAAATGCCGAGATACGCGCCAGAGAAGCTGAGGAACAAAAACTGGCTGCGGAAATAAAAGCCACCGAAGAGGCGCAAGCTCGCCAGTCATTGGATCTGGCCGAGAAACAAGCGGCTGAGCAAAGAATATCGGTGGAACACGCGGCCGCCGCTGCTGCCGAGGCAAGGATCAACGCCGAAAATGAGGCCAGATCCGTCGCCGAGAAATTAATACAGACAGAAAAATCGGCTGCGCAGGCTATCGCCGAACATACTCTCGCGGACAAGCAGCTGTTACTGGTAACCGAAGCGCGTCTGGCGACCGAGGAGGCTGCGAAAGCAGCGATTGACGCACAAACACAGGCAGAACAGCAGGAAATTGCCACACAGAATGTCAAAACCATTGCGGCCAAGGCAGCAACAGATGCCATCCGTGAAAGAATCAAGGCGCAGCAGGATGCCATCAAGCAGGCACGTGCCAGGTCGATTATCGAGGCAACCGTCAAACAGGCAGCCGAAAACAAGATTACGGCTGAAAAACAGGCAATGGCGCTGGCTGAGGAGCGGACGCATATTGACAAACTGGTTGAAAAGGCGGCCCAGGATTTAGCCGAGACCGAATCCAGAAAATTGGAAAATGCCAGAAAAAAACTGGTTGCCATTCAGCAGGCTAGAATTACGCGGGCGGCGCGTCAGGAAATGGAACAAAAAATGGCGGATCTATCCGCAGCCATCACCCAGAATCAGATTATCGCGACCGCCAAAGCCGAGGAAAAACTCAGTGCGCTGGAAGAAATTGCAGCAGCTGCTTCCTGTCTGGCAAAAGCAGAATCATCCGTCCTGGCGGCGATACAAGCCAGGATAGAAAAGGACGCATTGGCCGTTGAACGTGCTATCGAACGCGAAACTGTCGAGACTATGGCAATGGAAGCCATATCGGCGCGCATTCAAGCGGATGAAGCGGCCATCGCACTCGCTGGCAAAAAGATTCAGACTGAAATTTCCGACAGCGGCAGTCTACGACCATCTTGAAGAATCAGAAAATGAACCGGACGATTACCAGGATGAGAATGACATTGCAGAAAACGGCGCTGCCACGGCTGGCTCATCGAAAGATGCCGAAAATGCTGCGGACACACCCGCCGATCGTCTGATATCCGGAGAAAATTGTCCTGAAACCGATACCATTCAGCCTGATTGCCGGGATTCGGACGAGAATGAAGCGGTTGCCGCCGTAACGACTGAGCATGAGCCCATGGAAGATTCTCAGGAAAACAGCATGATTACCCGTCCAAACGGATCGGGAGAATAGCGCACTCAGATTCATACCTGGAATCAAGCCCCCCATTCCTCAGGCCCGACCGGCAATCGATTGAGTTCATCCCGGTAAAACCGCCATTTCGGCATGAACTGATCCATCAATCCGATAAATCGGCTGTTATGCGTCGGTTCCAGCAGGTGGGTCATTTCGTGCACGACGACATATTCCAGGCAAGTCGGCGGTTTTTTGGCCAGTTCGGTATTCAGCCGGATACTGCCGGAATGAACGCTGCAACTGCCCCATCTGGTTTTCATTCTTTGCACATGGAATCTGGTCACGTGCACATTCATGCGCGGCTGCCACGTTTCAATCAATACGGGGATGGCGTGCTTGAGATTCTCACGATACCAGGCTTCCAGAATCGCCTGTTTTCTTTCCCGGCTTGTTCCCGCTCGGACCGAAAGCACCAGTTTGTTGTGCCTGAGTTCTATTCTGGGCGGCGCTTCTTCTGTTGCTTCAATTTTCAGCAGATAACGCTTGCCCCAGACATGATGGCTTTCCCGGTCGATATATTCGCGTGGCGCTTCGCGTTCCTGGGCGCGCAGCTTCAACTGCTGCTTTCTGATCCACGCCAGTTTGGACATGACAAACACCCGAAGGGTATCCGGTGGCATGCTGACCGGCGCGGAAACTTTGACCCTGCCATCCGGTGGGTAGACGCTTAAATGAACATGCTTGATATTTTTTTGAATCACTTCCACATCAAGATCGTTCAGTTTCATGGTTGCAATGTCAGTAGTCACTTTGCTGTTTGACGATGTCAAAAATGCGCTCGACTTCTTCAACATCGTTCACGACCTCGAAAATCGCCCGTTTGATTTGATTTTCTTTTGCCTGATTACCGCGCCAGCCATCTTGCTTGCTGTCTATCACCACGTCGTTGATTTTCAGCGCCAGCGCCTCGTTTTTGCCTAAATTGTTATACAGCGCGCGTTTGGCTTTGGTATCCAGTGACTTTGGCGTATCGTCCGGCTGCCCCGTAGCAACTTTCCTGGCCAGATCGGCAATCTTTTGCAGATATTCCTGATAATGAATGGCATCTTGCTTGCGTTGCTTGATGATGTCATCGAGCAGTTTCGACATTTTTTCAAAATACGCCGGATCGAGCAGGTGATTTCTGATGATATGGCTGCGCACATTATTTTCGATGGCTTCCGCCACCGCTTCTTGATTGGATCTAATGCCTTCCGGCATGGCGCCGATGGCCTCAGCGATGCCGCTTTTCACAATGACTTGCAGGATCGGCATATCGGCAAACGGGGAGATCACCACGGATTCCTCCGCCTGAATATAGCGGTCGATCAAATAACGCATGTCCGCTTCATACGCTTTCAGATCGATTTTCTCATCGGCGGCATTTTTGATGATATCGCGCAGTTTAAGGAAGTGATCCACGCGGGTTATGATATGTTCAATCGCATCGGCGGTGTAACCGGCAGCGTCCATGTCATCGCCGATATTGGCGTAGGCGCGGAGCAGATTGGCGGTGGCTTTGTATAACGCCGTCCGTTGCACTTCCCGTTCCTTGAGATCATCGGGGATTTCGGTATTGCCGCAAAAGTAATGGATATGTTCCAGATCGCCTTTGGGCGGCGCCACCTTCTCGCACAGCAGCTCCAGCTCTTCCAGCGCATTGTCCAACCACTCGCGGCCTTTGCTCAGCCGGTCCTGGATCAAGATATCGCAATCCTTAGCTTCAAACTGATCGTAATCCAGTGCTTCGGTATACACCTGAATCGCCCCCGTGCCTTTTTCATTGACCAGTTTCTTGAACAAATCCTTGTAATCCACGATGAAGCCGAATTTCTTGTCTTCGCTATCGAGCCGGTTCACCCGGCAGATGGCCTGAAACAAGCCATGATCCTGCATCGATTTATCGATATACAAATACGTGCAACTGGGCGCATCGAAACCGGTCAGCAGTTTATCGACCACGATCAACAGCTTCATCGTTGCCGGCTCGTCGACAAACAGCTTTTTTGCCTTATCTTCGTAAGTTTCGGTCTTGAATTTGCCCGGATCGGCGCTGACATCTTTCAGCAAGGCGTCATAGGTGTTATAGATCACTTGTTTGTCCGTCTCGGTATTTGCGCCGGTTTCTTCGGTGGTGATGTCCCGGGATTGCGGATTGTACGAAGTGACTACCGCGCATTTACCTTTCAATTCGGTTGCCTGGAACAGTTCAAAATACCGGCAAGCCTCGAAAATGCTCGATGCCACCAGGATGGCGTTACCCATTTGCGTACTTAAGCGCGGCTTCACGCTGAAATCCCCGACAATATCGGTCACCACCTTATCCATGCGCGATTTGGAGCTGAGCACGTGTTGCATCGTGCCCCATTTCCTTTTCAGCTCGGCTTTCTGGAAATCGTTCAATCCCTTGGTTTTGGCGGCAAACCATTCGTCGATTTTTTGCTGCGAACTCAAGCGCTGATCGATGTCACGCGCTTCGTACACCAGATCGAGCACCACGCCGTCTTCCACCGCTTCGTTGAATTTGTAGGTGTGGATATATTTGCCGAACACTTCCAGGCTGGTGGCTTTGTCTTTCTTCAACAACGGCGTGCCGGTAAAACCGATGAATACCGCGCCGGGCAATAACGCTTTCATCGTTTTGTGCAGCTTGCCGCTTTGCGTGCGGTGGCATTCATCGACGAAAATAAACAATTCGCCGACCGCATCGCTTGGCTGGCTTTGCAGTTGGTCGATGAACGCGTCAAAATCATCAATATCGCGCCTGCCGAATTTGTGTACCAGCGAACACAGCAGACGCGGCCTGGCCTGCCCGAGTTGCGCCATCAGATCGCGCCCGCTGTGGGTGCGGCAAATCGCCTCCCCGGCGTCCCTGAATACGCGCTCGATCTGCTTGTCCAGCTCATCGCGGTCGGTGACGATGGCGATGCGCGCATGCGGATTGTTTTCCAGTAGCCACCTGGCCAGCAGCACCATGACGATGCTTTTGCCGCTGCCCTGG
>JAVVEX010000041.1:0-15885 GCA_032251195.1 Nitrosomonas sp. | reverse complement strand
GGGCTTGCACAAGTCGACGATTTCGTGGGAATTGAGGCGGAAGAAGGGCCTGCGAGGCTGGCATCCTAGACAGGCAGCAGGAACTACGGGATGAACGTCGAGAGAAGAATGGTGGCAGCGCGCGTTGGCCAGCGCGGGTACGCGGTAATTTGGTGGTATTGGGGGTTGGCGTGCTGTTGACCTGCTCGATTTCGGCCTCAATGGCCGTGATATCGGTCAGCGCCGATTCTTCAAACAAAGAGAGCTGCCTTGGTGACAAGGCAGACAACGCTTCATTTTTCCTGCCAAAGCGGATACGGCGCAGATGCGCCAATTCCAGGGTGAGCACCTGAATCTTGAGTTCCAGCGCATAAACCGTCTCTGTTTGCTGGGTCAGATCGAGCTGAAATGCCTGAACCAGATCGGTCACCTGTTGTTTGGTAGTCGTATCGAGGTTGAGTTGATCCAGTTGCGCCAGTGAATTTATGGGATGAATTATACCACGAATTCGCTATCAACTATCTGTTAATAAACAATTATTCCATATTTTCCACACCTGAAAATGCCATTGTGGCAGAGCCGATAAACGCCGCCAGTCCACTCCGCACTCCGGTAATCAGCCATTCCCACAGCAAGACCTTGATGCGATTGCCCGCGCGATTACAGAATATGAACGCCGAACTCGCGCAGGGCGGATGACCCAATTCATCAACGCTGCCAACAATCCGCAACCGTACCTCCCGCGCTTTTCACTCCAGTGTGGGTCAATGTCAGGGTGCCGCACGCATCACCTGCCATCGTGCCAACTGGCACCGCGCCCAAGGTGTAAGTAGTTTGTGTGGGGCCAGCTGAAAACTGAATTGTATATTTGGCCGCACCCGTTCTGGGAGATTGCGCTACGGGTAATGCAAACGCATTGCCTGCGCTATCCTGGTTATAGCGGTTAGCCTCGGTAAAATTACGCTCCAGCAATTGCGCCATTTCCAGCAAAATGCCACGTGCTTCCACCCGGTTGCCGCGTTGTACACTATCGACATAGGATGGATAAGCAACCGAAGCCAGAATGCCGGCAATTGCCACAACAATCATCAGTTCAACCAGCGTAAAACCGCGAAAACCTGCTGTCGGAGAATCTATTTTCATTTCAACGTGCTCCCGATAATTTGATCAATATTTCTGCATGTCATCATTGAATCTGTTTCCACGAACGGCGTGGCGGTGGCGCATCATTTTTGATGGTGATATTTTCCACTGAGCCGGTAGTCGTGGAGGCAATTAAATGAATCAGGCTGCCAGCACTGATTGCTACCGATTCACTACGGATCCCGTCGGAATTAATGCCGCCGATGACGCGATCCTGGCTATTGATTTTGCCGTCGCCATTGGTATCAAACTCCGCGCCCACCATCATGCCGCCTGTCTGCGCATCCAGCAGCATCAGCCAGTTGCGCCCACCCGCCTCACAGGGGTCATTGGAAGGAATCAGCGTGGTGAAGATAATTCGTCCGAAACTGAGCATCGGCGTGATTACCGAACGCTCTCCTTGTGCGACACCCGGTGTGGGTGGCTGTAGCAGGTCGATATACCAGCCGCGTTTGCTTGCCCAGTTGACCGAATTGGTGCTGACCGTGCGTTCAAACGGTGGCAAGGCCGTCTCGGTCACAATGGTTTGTTGCTGCAGCACGCTACGATCCGTGGCGGCAATGTGACTACTGCCGTTATCCCAGATACCATAGAAACTCTGTACCTTGGTATCGGTATTGTCGCCCGAGGCGATGAATTGGCCTGTACCAAAATAAATCGTATGGCCACCATTTTGATGAAAGCCAATTTCCAATGGTGACGTAATCGGCTGTACCTGATTGCTGGCATTTCTGGCGGTAAACAGGGGCATATTGTTACTGCCGGTTTTATAGGCCACGCCCCATTGGGAAGTATTCGAGTGGGAGAGATCAAACTTCCAGACATTACCCTGTAAATCACCGGCATAAACCGTATCGATGATTTTATCGTTATCGGTATCGACCAGTGCCGGGCTGGATAATCCGTTACTGGTACTGTTATTGGTCGCAATTTTTTTGATGAGTGCGCCAGTCTGCAAATTGACGACAAACAGATACGCCTTGTCACTGCCGCTGTTATAACCATTACTGATGATGGCCACCCAATCACCGCTTTTTAGACGCGCAATTTTGGCTTGTCCATGCACGAATCCGAGATCAGGATCGGTAAATTCCCATAAGATATCCGAGGCCGAGAAGTTGACTGGATCAGTAATATCAAGTGCAAAAATACTTTTTCCGCCACCACCAAGCGAGCCCAGCAAAACTGTCTTCCACGAAGAATCAATATAAGCGTCGCCCGCATAGGCATTGCCATCGACAAAATAGCGGTGTGTGTAATTGCTTGAAGTCAGTTTGCTCAGATTGGGATAAACCGCAGCAGGAACATAGGCAAACAATTCCTGGCCGGTATCCGCATTCAACGCATGCAGCATGCCATCATTCGCGCCGGTATAGACAACCGGCAGGCGATTCTTGCTGGTATTCACATAAGCCTGATAACTCTCCTGGCCGGGTGTACCCCCAGGCAGGGAATCATAATTAAAATTCAATGCTTTGACGAATAGTAAATCCGAGTTGATGATGTCGCCAAGTAGTCCGCTGTTGCGGTTGCGGAAGGTACCGCCCATTGCCATTTCACTGCTTTTATCCCCACGCAGCCAGTTGAGCCGCAAAAGTCCCTTGCCGTCATCGACACTGAGGTTATCCCTGTTTAATGCAGTTTGCTGCGCCGTAGACAGCGATGAGAAGTTGGCAGCAGTAAACGCCAATCCGGTTGAACCATTATGCGTAAAAATCTTGCGACTGGCGTGCCCCGGCAACTGGCTGGAAGCTTCCCATTGCACTGCACCCAGCGATCCGTTCGATTGCAGATTGAACGCAAACAATTGCCCACTCCAATCGGCGCTGTTGAACTTGGCCTGATAAATCTGTGCACCGGTATTCAGCCGGCTGGTATTGGTCGTGACCGCTGCCGCTGAACTGGTTCTTGAGGTAATGTTTATCAGCACGTTGCTCAACCCGCTGGCAAAAGCGGCAGGCTCCTGCGCACTGAAGAATTCCCCCCTGCTGTTAACCGCCGCATGCCATAAATCATCAATTTTATGAGTGGAACTCACTGCGGGATCTGGCCAATCACTTGCGCTGGCAGGCAGCTCGCTTAATGAGCCGCTCACACCCAGTCCAACGGTAAAATTCACCATGTGTTGCCAGAAAGCGGGATCTTTAGCATTGGTCGGCACCTTGTTGTTCAGATCAGGCCGCAGGTCATTTTTCCAGTAATGCATCGCCACATCCGCCAGTGTGTTGCTGTGGTTATCCGCGTAAGGTGGCGCCGGTGAATATTGGTAGCTGGCCGGAGAGGCATTCGGGAAATGGTTAACGTGAGTGCTGCCCGCAGTATTATCAGAATTATCTATGCCGGAAGGATCGGATGCGTTCCAGGTACCATCCGTCATCAGAATATGATAGTTTTGCCGACAAACCGGCTGGGTACCGCCGTTCTCGCCCGGAGTCGTGCTCCACGGCCCCTTGTCATCGTTACGTTGCAGATAGTCACCGACGCCTTGCATGGCCCTGCGCAGTGGCGTACCCTGTCTTGGAATGGTATGTCCGTAGAGTTTTTCGAAAAAATTATCCCGGTTCGCACCCGCAAACTGCCTGACTCCGGTAATCAGGGTGGCGGTCGATACGCCATCTATGATGCTGCTGTTTTTATTGATTGCGCCAAACCCCACCCGCATATTGTTGCCCTGCAGGGTAAAAGCGCGCCCCACGCCCGCACGTGAAAGCAGTACCCGCGAACGGTAGTAGCTATACCAGTTGGCGAAATTCTGGATTTCTTCCGCGTAAGTACAAACTGGCGCGGCAGCGCAATCGGTACGCTCCGCGCTGCCATCATAACTGCTGACGCTGGATTTGATTTCGACCCGGGTATAACTGCTGGCGGAGTTGATTGCGCCGCTGTTATAACGAAAATAAACAGCGGGGTAAAATGTTCTGGCCTCAAAACCGGTGACTCCTCCGTCAATCTTTAACCAGCGTGCATTCTGGGTATGGTTCAGCGTCAGATCACGGCAACCTTTGGCAGTGTTGAATGGATTATGTGGCGCGCAGGTCGGAGAGACGTTCGCCATCAAGGTGCCGTCCGCATTGCTCCATGGCAAATAGCGCACGGCCGGGTTGTAATAAATTTTGTTGACATCACTGGAGCGCAATGATGCGCTGCGCCAGTTATCGGCATCAAACCCCACCACCCGGTTTTCATAATCATCCCCACCGTAAATACCATCAGCACGGGGAAAAACATATCTTGCATCGCTGGCTATCAACCCATCCGGCATGATTTCGAACTGCATCGAGCCGGAATCATCCAGCGTAAAAATCACGTTGGGATCAACCGCCGTAGTCAGAAAAAGGGGCACATCCGATAAAGTCAGGGCTGCCTGCGCCCGTATCGGCACCAACACCAGCAGACACAACAAAACACTGATTCCTGGCAGGGCGTAAATCGTTCTCATCTTGAGCTCCTTGTTTTTCATTAGCGGCGATAAGTGCTTTGCAGGATCACGACTGCGCTTGCCGTTCCGCCCACGCCGCGTGCAATAATGCGGAACATCTCATCATCGGGGAACGTTCCCGATTGCTGCGCACTCCCTTTGTTTCCTTGCTGCGGAACACTCGCCAGTTGTTCAATAATATAGCGTGGCTGGCTGGCGACGCCATCCATGCTGCTTGCCGCCACGAGCCCAATTGATTCCCAGCCACTCCAGTTTTTGGGATCCGGCGCAGCTGTATTGGCGCTGGCATAGTGATAAAGCCCATCTGAACCTGCAAACACCGGAAGCGCGACCTGCTCCAGAAAAATTTCGCCTGAACGCAACGCCGCTTCCGCTGCCTGCAAGGCAAGCGTCTCATCGCGCAGATTGCCGGCCATTTTCTCTTCCAGTACAGTGCCCTGCAACGCGGTCGTCCCCAATAACGTCAGAATAACGAGAAAAATCAGTCCGGTGACGAGTACCACGCCACGCTGCTGTTTTGTTGATGTCAGCATTTTTCGGTCTCCAGGGATCAAGAAGCGCGATTACGCAATGCAATAACCGTCGAATAGGTTTTTCGCAGGCGGCGATCAGTCGGTGTGGTCACGGTGCCATTAAAGGTATACGTCTGGGGCTGGCTGGTAATGTTGTCTTCCGTTGATTGCATCAGCAGATTGATGCGGACACTGACAACATTTTCCCAGTCAACCACCAGGTCAGCGGTTTGGTAGACATCAGCCGCCCGGTTACCATCCGTATCCACGCCATAATCAATCTGCATATTTTCGACGCCCTCCACCAGCTCTTCGGCGGCAGCATTCCCCCGCTTCCAGTAAAGCGCGGCATTGCCACCGGAATTGGTGCGCACGTAGTAGCTGCGCGTGGATATTCTGACGACTTCTCCATCCTTAAAGGATTGCCCCAGATTTTTGGTTGCATTCCCTGGCGCACCCGTACCGGTGTTATGCACCACGTTGTCCTGTCCGGCGGAAGTATTGATATTCGTAATCTGGAAAATGGCCGCTGCCAGGCAATCCGTTACCAGTACGATGTCATTATCTTGCAGGCCACTGTCAACCGTTACCTTGAGATCAGCCGAGCCCGGCCCGTCAACACCGCCTGCCGGATGCGAAATGACAGGGGTATCTGGCCCATCCACCCCGCGCAGTATCAGAATATCGCGCCCGCCCAGCGGGCTGGTAATTTCTGTTGGCAGTGGTGCGGGCATCCAGCCGCTGGCGGTGGCTTCATATCCTTGGATCGGCTGGCCGAAATTCCATAAATAATCGGTTGCATTATTCAGAGTGTTAACCGGCACGGTACCCTCGCCCACGCACCCCATGTAGCCCGCCATTCGGATATCCCGACTCAGCAACTGAAAAGCAAAGCGTGCGTTTTCCTGGATGCGCGCCAGTGCTTCGTTGACCCGGTAGGTTTGTTGACTGGACACCAGAATGGTG
Source organism: Nitrosomonas sp. (assembly GCA_032251195.1). Classification (GTDB taxonomy): domain Bacteria; phylum Pseudomonadota; class Gammaproteobacteria; order Burkholderiales; family Nitrosomonadaceae; genus Nitrosomonas. The sequence goes on along the minus strand of JAVVEX010000041.1, from coordinate 9,846 downwards.
ATTACACCGCCCAGCAAGACCATGCCGATTGTCAGCGCCACCATAATTTCCACCAGCGTCAGGCCCTGCTGCTGGCGGGGATAAGCCGTTTTTGCCGATAGAATTGTCATCATGCTTACAGTTGAGTGGTCATAACAAACTGTTGAGCGGGCAGGGCGCCCCGGCTGTCATCCCACTGAATGGTGATAGTTACTTTGCCGCTGGTATCGGTGACGACCGCCCCGGTTCCACCAGGCAAGGCCATTGCCAGTTCACTCAGCCAGTTGCTTACGTCCTGACTGGTCATGGTGCTTCCTCCAGCTGGCGTAACGCCGAGCCCAATATCGTAGGCACCTCCTTCAGCGACCACCTTGTTTGCCCGCATGCTGTCCAGCAGGCCATAAGCCAGCATTGACGCAGCGGAACGGGAGTTAGCGCTCTGATTGTGCGTGAGTCCGGCTGATTGCAGTCCAGCCAGCCCGAGTAAACCAACCGATAAAATCATGATCGCAACCAGCACTTCAATCATGCTGACACCGGTTTGTTGATGGCGGTGACTGTTTTTTCTTTTGATTAACATGTAGATACCTTTTGTACACTTGGACGGCCCGCATTATTCAGTGTGATCGTGCGGCCCTGGTTATGATTACAAAGACTGAAGGTTCCATTGGACAGACCGCCACTACCCTGGCTGCGTCCATTTGACTGATAAGAAAGCCAGTTACCATAGTTACTCCCGCCTCCCAGCGTACTGCCAGCCAGCGCAGGGAAAACCCGTAATATTTCATCCGTTCCATCGATGGATCCGGCCACGCCGCTATCGCTGAAGATCAGCCAGCCATTCCGCCATCCGCTGCCATTGGTGCAGCTTGTCCCGTTACTGCTGGTGCAGATGGTGACGCGCGCCCCACGTTTTACCGCTTCGGAGCGGGCATAATAAAGTGACGTGACCAATTCATTTGCTTGTGCTGTCAAGCGGGATTGCGCCATGGTTGACTGATAGCTGGGTATCGCCACAGATGCCAGAATGGCGGCGATACTGAGCGTGATCATCAGCTCCAGCAAGGTAAACCCTCTGTTAGTCGCTATTTTCTTCACGATCTCCATTCCTGTGATTGACGGATTATTCAAGCTCGTCTGTACGAATGCGCTAACGGCTGATATGTCCGCGAACTTTAGTTTTTTTGGAAGGGGATGAGAAAAACGGAGATGCGTCATCTATCATGGTGCTTTTTGAGGAATGCAACGCCGTGACGCAGGGCACTTCTGTTGGATTGTGATACTTTGAATGGCAACAAAAAAGGGATCCCAAGGATCCCTTTTGGCAAAAAAACCGCTTTATGAGCAGTTTTGCTGTCGGAATCAGGGCATATTGAGCGCGGAACGCAGCAGACCAGCAGCTGCCGACCCTCCAGTGGATTCAATGGAATTGGTGATGATCGGGAGAAATTGTCCAATCATATCGGGCGACAGATTCAATTGCTGAAAGGCTGACGCCAGCGCCGCTGCGCTTCCTGGCTGGCTGCCACCACCCAGTATTGAGGAAGCGCCGCCAAGAAGGCCGGCAGCAGGCAAGGTTGGCGCCGCTGCCAGCAAGTTGTCCATATCGGGTACCGATTGTGATACCGTTGTGAATGCTTGTGGCGTCATGTTTTCTCTGGCTGCGCGGAATATCGAACCTGCTCCGCCCGTTGCCTGGCCTTGTGAAATGCCTAATTGGCTTGTGAGCAGTTGCACTATTCCGTCCTGTCCGCTGGCAACGGCATTCGCGGCGCCCATTCCGGAATCAAGCGTCTGGCCGGCGCCCTGGATTGCCTGACCTGCCTGACCTGCCTGATGTGCAGATGCGATACTGTCATTCAGTGGATTATGGATTACCCCTCCACCTTCATTGGATGCGCAGCCTGCGAGCATTAATGTACACAACGTAACCGATATGTTCATTTTGTGAAAATTTTTCATGGGATCTCCCTGATTTGTAGGATATTGCCTTGCTATCATAAACCAAAACAGCTCCGTCGGAATACACGTAAAATGAATGCTCCATTTGGCAGCTGACCGCTTGGTTGTCGGTTCGTTTCAGTAAACAGACTATCAAAAGCAATTATTTTCATTCCTGCCCCAAAGCGGGAATGCGCTACTATCCAGCTTGCCGTAATTAAATTCAGCCAGGAGCTCCATGTCCAAACAAATCCATCTGATCGCCGGGGCGCGTCCCAATTTCATGAAGATTGCGCCGATTGTGCGTGCCTTGCAGCAACAAAGCAGGTTGTCTTACAAAATCGTGCATACCGGTCAGCACTATGATAAAGAAATGAATGATGTTTTTTTTGATGAGCTGGGCATTCCCACGCCCGACATTTTTATGGCGGCCGGTGGCGGCAGTCATTCGCAACAAACAGCCAAAATCATGCTGGCATTTGAGGAGTATTGCCAGGACAACCGCCCGGATGCTGTGCTGGTCGTTGGTGACGTTAATTCAACGCTGGCATGTTCGATCGTTGCCCAGAAACTGCACATTCCGGTTGCGCATGTTGAAGCAGGATTACGAAGCGGCGATATGCGCATGCCGGAAGAAATTAACCGTTTAGTAACAGATAGCATCACCAACTGGTTTTTTGTTACGGAACCCAGCGGACTGGAAAATCTTTTGCGGGAAGGCAAGCCAGCCTCCGCGATTCATCATGTCGGACACGTTATGGTCGACAATCTGCTTTATCAGGCCGACAAGCTCGCCCGTGCCGATACCAGCCACTTTGAAACCCATGGAATCAAACACACATTATCAGGACGGGCTTATGGTGTCATCACGCTGCATCGACCCAGTAACGTGGATGATGCCGAGATTTTTATCCGTCTTGGCAAGGCGCTGAAAGAGATTGCTGAAAACCTGCCACTGATTTTTCCGGTACATCCGCGCACCCGCGCCAATCTGCAGAAATTTGCGATTGACTTGGGTCCGAACATTACGCTCATTGGCCCACAGGCCTATATGTCCTTTCTCCATTTGTGGAAAGATGCAGCGGTTATCCTCACCGACAGCGGTGGGCTTCAGGAGGAAACGACTGCGCTGGGTATTCCGTGCATCACCCTCCGCGAAAATACCGAACGTCCGGTTACGGTGGAGGAGGGCACAAATACCCTGGTTGGCACTGATCCTGCCCAGATCGTGGCTGAAGTCAACAAAATCCTGCAAGGTCAGGGCAAAACTGGACGCAGGCCGCATCTATGGGATGGCAGAGCTGCCGAACGCATTGTCGATATTCTGACTGGCGAGCTGGTAGATATTCAAGTATGAAATAAATACCGTTTCTTTTATCAGTAAATAAAATTAGACATGAAACCATCACTCGTTCCCGTCATTCTCTCCGGTGGCTCCGGTACTCGCCTGTGGCCACTATCACGCGAACAATATCCCAAACAGCTACTGCCGCTGACCAATGGGGAATCATTGCTGCAGGCGACTGCACGTCGTTTGGACGGGCTGGAAAATATTACGGTGCAATCGCCCATTATTATCAGCAATGAGGAATACCGATTCGTCATCGCGGAACAATTGCGCGTTATCCATAAAAAAAGCACAATTATCCTGGAGCCATGCGGACGAAATACGGCTCCAGCTTTAACCATCGCTGCGCTGGCAGCCAGCAGCGATGAACGTGATCCGGTTTTGCTGGTCATGCCTTCCGATCACACAATGACCGATATCACAGCGTTTCAATCTGCTGTCAGCAAGGGTACATCGTTAGCTGATAACAATATGCTGGTCACGTTTGGCATTCATCCGAATGCGCCTGAAACCGGCTTTGGCTATATTCAGACTGGTGAGGTGCTAGCGGAATCCGATGCCTTGCAACTGATTCATTTTGAGGAAAAACCGGATCAGGCAACCGCGCAGGCTTATCTGCAGGCCGGGAATTATTTATGGAATAGCGGCATGTTCATGATGCGCGCTTCTGTCTGGCTATCCGCCATGCACCAATGTCATCCTGAAATGCTTGAAGCCTGCCGCGCCGCTTGGGGGCATGCCACCATTGACGGGGATTTTCATCGGCTGGGGGCATCCGATTTCGCTGCCTGCCCGAGTGATTCCATAGATTATGCTGTGATGGAGCGGCTTGCAGCCGATAATCCTGCTCTGCCGCCTGGCGCAATCGTTCCGCTGTCTGCCGGCTGGTCGGATATTGGCGCATGGGATGCGTTGTGGCGAACGCTTCCCAAAAACAAATCCGGTAATGTCGTGCGTGGCGACGTGCTGTTGCATGCCTGTCGCAATACGTTGGCATTCTCGGAACATCGGTTGGTTGCCTGCGTGGGAATTGATGATATGGTCATCGTTGAAACATCGGATGCTATTCTGGTGGTGAATCAGAAAAATACTCAGGACGTCAAGAAAATTGTCGATCTGCTCAAGCTGCAGTCGCGTCCGGAGATTCGGTCGCATCGAAAAATCTATCGCCCATGGGGCTGGTACGATGCTATTGATGCGGGTGAACGTTTCCAGGTCAAGCGTATTGTGGTCAATCCCGGAGCAGCATTATCGCTGCAAATGCACCACCACAGGGCGGAGCACTGGATTGTGGTGCGTGGTACCGCTCAGGTCACGCGTGCGGATAAAACTTACCTGGTCAGTGAGAATGAATCCACCTACATTCCATTGGGCACATCGCATCGTTTGGAAAATCCTGGCCGGGTACCGCTGGAAATCATCGAGGTGCAGTCCGGCGCTTATCTTGGCGAAGATGATATTGTCCGCTTTGAAGACAGATATGGCCGAAAACAGGATGCTGTATCAGTTACCAAGGATTCGTGAATTCACACACAAATATTTGTGCCGTTTCACTTTAATTCGCGGCAAATGCCCGCATATTACTATTACGGAGTGTGCGCGCCAAGCAGGTGTGCCGAGGGTTCAGTATAATGCGAGTTTGTTTTTAACAATGTAATCAATGGAGAAAAAATGCCAATCTACGAATATGCTTGCCGCGCCTGCGGATTTGAAAAAGAGCATTTTCAGAAAATGAGCGATGCGCTCATTGCAAATTGCCCGGCCTGCAATAGCAGCGAATATATAAAAAAAGTTTCCGCAGCAGGTTTCAGGTTGAAAGGAACCGGCTGGTATGCGACCGATTTCAAGAACCCCAAAACGACTAAATCAGATTCAGCAACCAAGGGCGACAAAAAAACTGACGCTGTTAAGCCAGCAGAGGCAAGCGGCACGCAATCAGCCCCTGCGGCAACCACCGCAACCACGACAACTGCTGCCACTGAAAGCTGATACCAGGGTTACTCAGTAAAAATACACTTACTCTTCTATCCGATAAAAAAATTCTTATGCGTACTGATTATTGTGGCGCCATCAATAAAAACTTTCTGGACAAAACCATTACCTTGTACGGGTGGGTGCATCGCCGGCGTGATCATGGCGGTGTCATTTTTATCGATCTGCGCGATCGCGCCGGTATTGTGCAGATTGTATTTGACCCCGACAATGATGCCGTCTTTCATGTTGCCGAAATAATCCGTAACGAATTTGTTATCAGAATCAGCGGCCGCGTCCGTCATCGCCCGGAAGGCACTGTCAATTCAGGAATTTTTTCTGGTGATATCGAAGTGCTGGCGGATCAGGTGGAAATCCTCAACGCTTCTCGTACACCACCTTTCCAGATGGACGATGAGCATTTGAGTGAAGCGATACGGCTTGAATATCGCTATCTTGATCTGCGCCGTCCCGTGATGCAACGTAATCTGTTGCTGCGGCACAAAGTCAGCATGGCGGCGCGGGTTTTTCTGGATCAGCATGGTTTTATCGATATCGAAACGCCGATGTTGACCAAATCCACGCCAGAAGGCGCGCGTGATTATCTTGTTCCTTCGCGCGTCAATGCCTGTCATTTTTTTGCGTTGCCACAATCTCCCCAGTTGTTCAAGCAACTGCTGATGGTATCCGGGTTTGATCGCTACTATCAGATCACGCGATGTTTCCGTGACGAAGACTTGCGCGCGGATCGCCAGCCGGAATTTACACAAATTGATATTGAAACCTCGTTTCTGTCGGAAGACGAAATCATGGGGCTGATGGAGAATATGATGCGGCAATTGTTTGCCGATGTCATGGCCGTGACGTTGGCCGATCCTTTCCCCAGAATCAGTTACGCTGATGCCATGTTTCACTACGGTTCGGATAAACCGGATCTGCGCATCCCACTGGTATTGACCGAGTTGACCGATCTGATGCAGACCGTTACCTTCAAGGTTTTCCTGGATGCCGCCCAAAACCCTGGCGGGCGGGTTGCGGCGTTATGCATTCCTAAAGGCGCGGAATTATCCCGCAAGGAAATTGATGATTACACACAGTTTGTCGCGATCTATGGCGCCGGAGGGCTGGCCTACATCAAGGTCAATGATTTGGAAAAAGGGCTGGAAGGACTGCAATCGCCCATTTTGAAATTTCTGCCTGAGCAGACGATTCAGGAAATTCTCAAGCGCACCGGCGCCAACTCCGGGGATTTGATCTTTTTCGGCGCGGACAAGGCTAAAATTGTCAATGATGCACTGGGTGCGCTGCGTGTCAAGATCGGCCATGAACGTGGCTTTGCCGAAAATACCTGGAAGCCATTATGGGTAGTGGATTTTCCGATGTTTGAACGGGATGAGGAAGAAAACCGCTGGCAAGCATTGCATCATCCCTTTACTTCTCCCAAGCCAGGCCATGAGGATCTTCTGGCTTCCGATCCGGGCAAGGCATTGTCACGTGCCTATGACATGGTGCTCAATGGTGTGGAAATCGGAGGAGGGTCCGTGCGGATTCACCAGCAAGCCATGCAAAGCAAAGTATTCCAGGCATTGAATATTTCGGATGAGGAGGCGCAGGAAAAATTTGGCTTTCTGCTGGATGCATTGCAATACGGCGCACCGCCGCATGGTGGTATTGCCTTTGGTCTGGATCGGATCGTGGCAATGATGACCGGTACAGATTCCATTCGTGACGTTATTGCGTTCCCTAAAACGCAGCGCGCACAGTGTATGCTAACGCACGCCCCGAGTGCGGTTGCGGAAACCCAATTGCGGGAATTGCACATACGGCTGCGTAAAAGTGATCAGCCGCCTGGCTGAAATTATGCCGCCCCCATGGTGATGACTCTCTGACGATCTGCCAGGATGTTCCCGTCAACCGGAAGTTCGTGTTTCAAATGTCCTGTATCCGTACTGGTTGTCATTCATACGACCGATTTACAGGTGCTGCTGCTGGAACGTGCGGATCATCCTGGCTACTGGCAGTCAGTCACCGGCAGTCAAGAACCTGGTGAAACTTTACTGCAGACGGCTGCGCGGGAGATCAAGGAAGAAACAGGTCTGGAGCGTGTGAACGATCGGCTTTTTGATTGGCAAACGAGTCATCAATATGAGATTTTCCCGGAATGGCGATGGCGCTATGCTCCGGATGTCACCCACAACACCGAGCATGTCTTCAGTCTGAGATTGCCGGAAAAATGTCCAATTGATATTGCCGCACGTGAACATATCGGCTATTGCTGGCTTCCATGGGAGGAAGCGGAACAGAAGGTATTTTCACCGAGTAACGCGCAGGCAATCCGGATGATTGCCGCTCGGCACGCATCGTCAGATCAATGATGACAGGGATATTGAAATGGATGTTGATAGATCATAGATCGTTGACGGCAATCAAATAAACCTATGTCAAATATTTTGGTAGGCGCGATTGGACTCGAACCAACGACCCCCACCATGTCAAGGTGGTGCTCTAACCAGCTGAGCTACGCGCCTGCCGTTACAACAGCAGCCGGAATTCTAACTGAAATAAGACGCTGCTTCAAATAAATTAATTTCGGATTAAATTGCGCAGATTAAACTGCAGTTGCAGCAGGCCGTGTATTAAGTGATAATCCTTGGTTTAGAAAATTTGCCATTATAAGGAAAATACAAATGAAAGCAGGGATTCATCCGGAATACAATGAAATAACGGTAACTTGTAGCTGCGGCGAAACATTTGCCACCAAGTCGACGCTCAATAAACCATTGCATATCGAGGTATGCTCGTCCTGTCACCCCTTTTATACCGGCAAACAAAAAATTGTTGATACTGCGGGCAGGGTCGAGAAATTCAACCAGAAATACGGCAAACGCTTCCAGACAGAGGCGTAACGTTTATCTGCATCGTCCAATCAAAAAAATCGCTTTCTGTGGCCACTTTTCGCAATTCTCTACCCGGAAAGCACGAGGGCGATTCTCGTCGATCAATATCCATGGGTGATTTGATGACAATCGTGTTTTGATTGCTTGGCTGCCAGCCTGTTTTTGTATTGTGTTTATCGAGACACGGCTGGTTTGTTTCTATTCTTCCGGCAAGGTGTCTTTTGCGCCCCGTAAAATAGCCTGCTAATATTCCCAGTCATGAAACTCACGACCAAGCTATTGATCTGGATGATCGCGGGGTTCGCCACTGGCAGCCTGATTAATGGTTTTTACAGCCAGGTAAATTTTATTCAGGAATATCTGGTTGATGGTTTATTCCATATTGTGGGTACTATTTTCATCAACCTCCTCAAGTTGCTGGTTGTACCCATAGTAACCTTTTCGTTGATCAGCGGTATTTGTGCGGTTGGCGATATCCGCAAGCTTGGCCGTGTCGGCCTAAAGGCTTTTTTACTTTTTATCCTGACAACAGCGCTGGCTGTCTCGCTGGCGCTGGGCGTTTCACTGGTACTCGAACCCGGTAAGGGGTTTGACCTAACTGCGTCAGATTCTACTGCGCTCAGCATTGAGCCGCCACCATCACTGGCGACAACCCTGATCAATATTGTACCGGCCAACCCGGTAGCCGCATTTGCGCAGGGCGACATGCTGCAGATCATATTTTTTGTGGTTTTGTTCGCAACCGGTCTGATTGTTGTCGGAGAGCGTGCTCGTCCAGCCGTTGACCTGTTCAATCAGCTGAATGAGGTCATGATGCAGGTCGTCAGATTGGTAATGCATGTTGCGCCTTACGGTGTTTTTGCGTTGATGGCCAAAACATTTTCGACGCACGGCCCGGGGTTGATCCTGCCGATGATGGGTTATTTTGGCAGCGTTGTGTTTATTCTCGTTATGCACACAACCGGCACACTTATGCTGCTGTTGAAGTTGTTTGGGCAACTCGATCCGCGCCGCTTCATGCGCAAAATAAGAGACCTGCAGATATTCGCCTTCAGCACTGCCAGCTCCAACGCCACGCTCCCGGTCACGCTCAGCACGGCAGAGAAACGGGTCGGCATCGATAATTCCATCGCTTCATTCGTTATTCCGCTGGGTGCTACGATCAATATGGATGGCACTGCCATCATGCAGGGCGTGGCAACTGTTTTTATTGCCAATGTTTATGGCATTGAATTAGGGTTAAGCAGTTATCTGACGATCATCCTGATGGCCGTTCTCGCCTCGATTGGCACCGCTGGCGTCCCCGGCGTGGGACTCGTGATGCTTGCGATGGTTTTCCAGCAGGTGGGGTTGCCCATAGAAGGCGTTGCATTGATCATGGGGGTTGATCGTTTGCTGGATATGCTCAGAACTGCTGTCAACGTCACTGGTGATACCGTTGTTGCAGCGATTGTTGCGCGCAGTGAAAATCAATTTTCCCTCGCAACGTTTCAGAGCGATGACCAGAATCCGGCTACCGCAAAACTCATCTAATGATGGGCATCTCTAAAAATTGAGAGTTTTAAACAAGGCGAGGCGGGCGCAAAAAATATTGACGCAGAAAAATGTCAGCAGGCTTGCCGGAGGAAAGTAAAGGCTATGTCGCAATTAATTGTTGAATTGAGCGTCCAATGTGTATCGGTATGTAAAAAGAGGGGCGCACCATGAAAA
>JAVVEX010000040.1:0-16102 GCA_032251195.1 Nitrosomonas sp. | reverse complement strand
CGATCAGCGAGACGGCCAGGGCAATCGCAATGGTATAGGCAAGCGGGCTGAACAGCTTGCCTTCCATCCCCTGCAAAGTCATTAGTGGCAGAAAAACCAGAATAATAATGCAAATACCAAAAATTACCGGCACGCCCACCTCGCTGACCGCGCTGACGATCGCATTCAGGCGCGCATTCTCGGTATTGGCGTTATGTCCCAGTCGGTGAAAAACATTTTCAACGACCACCACGGTGGAGTCCACCATCAGGCCGATTGCGATTGCCAACCCGCCCAATGACATCAGGTTTGCGGAAATCCCCTGTTGATTCATCACCATGAAAGTGACCAGAGGCGTAATGACCAGAGTCGCTACCACAATCAAACTGGAACGAACATCCCCCAAAAACACAAACAGGATGACGATGACCAGAAAAATGCCCTCTATTAGCACCTTGCTGACGGTCCATAACGCGGCATCGACCAGATCAGTGCGATCATAGTAGGGAACAATCTGCAAGCCACCCGGCAGTAGTCCGCGCGCATTGATGTCTGCCACGCGCTCCTTGACACGTTCGACGATTTCCTTGGCATTGCCGCCCCTGACCATCAGTACGATACCGGAAGCTGATTCGGTGTACCCCCCCTTAATAATCGCGCCCGCTCGGACTTCCGTGCCCAATTTCACTTCTGCGACATCCCGCACGAACACAGGCACGCCATTTTCCTCGGCGAGCACAATATTGCCGATATCCTGCAATGTGCGAATCAGACCTACTCCTCTTACCAGATACTGCTCGGCAGTTACAGGCAGTATTCCGCCGCTGGCGTTGGCATTGTTATCGGCAATTGCACGCTCGACCTGCTTGAGCGTTAAATTATAATGACGTAATTTATTGGGATCAGTCAGGACATGAAATTGCTTGACATAGCCCCCTTGTGAATTGATTTCTGCCACACCCTGAATTGAGCGTAACAATGGCCGAACGATCCAGTCCTGTATGACACGGCGATCGGTCAGCTCCTCAATCGTCAACGCCCGCTCACCGTCATTCGGATGATCAATCGTATACTGGTAGACTTCTCCTAGTCCCGTCGAAACCGGTCCAAGCACCGGCGTAATGCCAGGTGGCATTCTGGTGGCAACTTCGAGCAATCGCTCCATGACGAGCTGGCGTGCGAAAAAGACATCGGTCGCATCGGTAAAAACCAGTGTAATGATGGACAGGCCACTTTTATTCAGGGAACGCATTTCTTCCAGCCCTGGCAGGCCCGTCATGGCAATTTCCAGCGGAATTGTCACCAGCCGTTCGATTTCTTCGGGGCTACGACCAGTTGCCTCTGTGGCAATCTGCACCTGAATATTAGTGACATCCGGAAAGGCATCCACCGATAATTTCTGGGTAGCCTGTAAACCGAATCCGACAAAAATCAGCGCAACAACCACCACCACCAGTCGTTGTTTCAGCATTGCCCGCACGAAGGTAGCAATCATTTGCTACTCCAACTCAGCGCGTTTATGTTCATTATGGAGATGAAACGCGCCATCGACAACAATGCTCTGGCCAGCGGTCACCCCGGAAAATACTGGTCGCAGGTGATTAATTGCGGTTCCCAGCTGAACGGGGACCAGTACAAAAGTATTACTGTTCTGTGCAACGAACACATGATCCAGGTTACTTTCACGAACAACCGCGCTTTCCGGTATCACCAGATGTTCATGTGCCTGCTCGGTAATATGCACCGTCGCCAGCATGTCCGGTTTCAGTCTTTTCTGTGGGTTATCCACTTCGGTCCGCACCATGACCGTACGGGTCAACGGATTCACAAAATCCGCTACTGCGATGATTACGCCAGTAAAGCTACTATTTTCCAGCGCCGGCACCAGAATTTCTACATCCTGACCTCGCTTGACGAATTGAGCGACTTGTTCCGGTACATCTCCTACCACCCAGACAATTGACAAATCCGCCAAGGTAAACAGCAAATCCGAAGGTTGAACCACTTGCCCTTGAGCGACATTTCGTTCGATAACTATGCCGCTTCTGGGCGCGCTGATCTCAATGGAAGGCAGAATCCGACCATGCTTGACCAGATCGAGCATGGCACCATTATTTACTCCCAACAAGCGAAGTTGATCTCTGGCTGCGCTCAGATCTGCCCGTGCAATTTGAGCTTCGGACTCACGCCGTTGTAATTCAGCGGCACTGATGACATCACTGGCAAAAAGTAATTTGGCACGCTTCGCAGCCTGATCAGCGAGTGTTGCCAGTGAATTCGCGCGCATGAAGGATAGCTGCGCTTGTGTCAGCTCCGGACTGGCAATACGAGCAAGCTTTTCCCCCGCCTCGACACTGTCACCCAGCTGAACATAGATTTCTATAATACGACCGGTAATACTGGCACCCACACGAACCATGCGCTGCTCGTGCACCTTGACTTGTCCTGGTACATTCAGCTGCTCGGCTATGTTAGCAACAAATGGTTCTCCGATCTTTATCCGCCGAGCCATTTCCTCCTTGATGACAACCTCACCATGTCCGGATGGTTCTTTCGCAGCTTTGTTGTGTTCCGCTTCAGGAGATGATTGCTGACACCCCGCAACCAGCAAGATTAGAAAAATGCAGCGTTTCAAGGGTAGTTTGAATACGTTCATTCGATATGCTGATCCTGTGGATAATGGGCGCGCAGCCGGTCGATTTCAGCTGCTGCCGCCTGTAATTCAAATTGTGCCTGCAATAATTCCGAGCGAGCATTTCGCAATACCCGCTGGGTATCCAGCACCTCTATAAATCCTCTTTCTCCCAGGCGAAAAGCTGTCTCTGCCACGCGCAAGGCTGATTTCGCTTCACGGACAATGCCGCCCTCGAACATTTCCACTCTGCGCCTGGCAATTTCCATTGATTGCCAGGCTGATTCAAGCAAGCGTATGATTTCATAGCGCCGGTAGTCGAGCGTCTCGCGTAACCGCGCCGCATCAAATACAGCCGCGTCGATCTCGCCACGACGCCGGTAAAACAAAGGGATCCTGACGCTCAGCCCGGCAGTGTTGGAGGTAAATTGCTTGTCCTGATAATTAGTGTACAAAATATTCACCGAAGGCAGCACGGAAGCCCGTTCCTGATCTATTCGCAAATGCGCGCGCGTCTGTTCGGCTTCGAGACGCAAAATATCCGGATTGCGCGCCGGCAGCTCCGTGCGCAAGTCATCCAGCGAAGGCATCTCGACCGTATCGTTTAATTTGGCAGTAATATCAAAAGTCGTCGGCAACGCCCCCGCAGTCAGTTGCAGCAACGCAATACGTGAACGTTCGACATCGAGCAGTGCCGCCTGTTTTCGATTGGCCGCAGTCATCACCTCGGTATCCGCACGAATGAGTTCGAATCGGGCAGTTTCCCCAACTTCCACGCTCAAACTGATGCGACGTCGTATCGCTTCCATCAAATCAAAAATATCCGACTCGATTTCCGATTGCCCTCGACGTAACAAATACTCATACACGGTCACACGCAACCTGGCAGCCAGATCCGCACGCGCCTGACCGAGACTGGCACGGCTCGCTTTAACACCAGCTTGTGCTCCGCCAATACGCGCACTACGCAACAATGGATTTTCCAGAGACTGACTAACCGTCACGTGCCGCTGCATCGAAGCAGGTCCGGTATCGATTTCCGGCAATCGACGGCTGTCCGGGCCTGCCATAAAGCTTACTTCTGGATTTGGAAATGCGGCAGCACTGACCACACCGGATTTGGCGATATCCACCCGTGTGCGCTCCGCTTGCAGCAACCCGTTGGCTTGCAGGCCGATACGCTGGATATCTTCGATGGTATAAACGTTGTCTGCTGCACTGGCCACGTTGGCAAAAGCCAGCCATGCCGCGAAACTGCACAAGAAATAACCTGGAAATTTTTTCTGCATCGATAATACGGTGGTGTTGGTTGACCAGTTCGCCGGTTATCTGGAAGAACTGATGATAGTGAACTCTGATTGTACCACATCATTTTTGATGGGAGCAGTATGCCGTTTTTTTACGTCATGCGATTTTCCTTGGTATGCGCTGCCTCCTGGGCAGTTTATTTGTTGTCCATACTACCTGAGAGCGTACACTTGCACTTTGGATTTCAAGCCTGTAGTCTTTTCAGCATGAAATATCACGCCTGTACTTGGCTGGGTTCAGGTTTCTCCAGCTGTCTGGCTATCGAGTTGTTTTGGGCAAGGAAAAGCCGCAAAACACCTGGTACTTTCCAATAATCTGCCTAATCGGAGGAAATCTTGACTGCTCATCCAATTCTTGTGAGGAAGGCCGCTGTTCTGGGCGCTGGCGTCATGGGAGCGCAAATTGCCGCGCACCTGATCAATGCCAATATCGAAACCCTGCTGTTTGAATTGCCAGCGGATGAGAAAGAGGCCAACGCCAATGTTATCCGCGCCATTGAGAAGCTGAAAAAGCAGGCGCCCGCGCCGCTGTCGGTTATCAGCAAAGCAGTCTGTATAGAGCCTGCTAATTATGACCAGCATCTGGAGAGGCTGGGTGACTGCGATCTGGTCATCGAAGCGATTGCCGAACGGCTGGATCTGAAATCACAGCTATACAAGAGAATTGCGCCGCATTTGCATGAGAACGCCATTTTTGCCAGCAATACTTCCGGTCTTTCCGTCAATCAGTTGGCTATGGCGGTACCTGAGTCTCTGCGTGCACGTTTTTGTGGCGTGCATTTTTTTAATCCACCTCGTTATATGCATCTGGTCGAGTTGATCGCAAGTGAACACAGTGATGCCGCCATGCTCGATACGCTGGAAGCTTTCTTGGTTACTACGCTGGGTAAGGGGGTTGTTCGCGCCAAAGATACACCTAATTTCATTGCCAATCGGATAGGCATCTTCTCGATGCTGACAACCATGCATCATGCCAGCCAATTCGGGCTGGGCTTTGAACTGGTAGACAAATTGACCGGCTCTCTGATTGGCCGCCCCAAAAGCGCCACCTTTCGTACTGCCGATCTGGTAGGGCTGGATATCCTTACGCATGTCATACAAACCATGCAGGAAACGCTTGTGGATGATCCCTGGCATGGTTTTTACGCAACACCCGACTGGCTCGAAAAACTGGTCAAGGAAGGCTCGCTTGGTCAGAAAACCGGCAAGGGCATTTATTGGAAACAGGGAAAGGAAATTCATGTGCTCGATCCCGGGCATGGCACGTACCGGCTTGCCGAGCAGGAGGTCGATAGCGAGGTTGAGGCGTTATTGAAACAAAAGGATCCTGTCGCCAGATTTGCTGCTCTACGCGAACATCCGCATCCACACGCGCAGTTTGTGTGGGCGATTCATCGTGATTTATTCCACTATTGCGCAGTGCAGCTCGAATCGGTTGCAAACAATGCCCGTGATCTCGATCTGGCGGTTCGTTGGGGGTTTGGCTGGCAGCAGGGGCCGTTTGAAATCTGGCAATCAGCTGGGTGGGATGCAGTCTTGGGCTGGATAAATGCCGACATTGCCGCGACCAGATCCATGGCTGTCGCCGCATTACCTGCATGGGTGCAAACGATTGGCCGGCATCCGGTACGAGGCGTACATACACCGGAGGGGTCTTTTGCCCCGGCGGCAGGGAAAATGCAGCCAAGATCCAGTTTGCCGGTCTATCGGCGGCAGTTGTTTCCGGACAGGCTGATTGGCGAACAAGCGACCTATGGCGAAACTATTCTGGAAACAGAGGCGTTGCGGTTGTGGCATACCGGAGATGAAATTGCGATAGTCAGCTTCAAAACCAAAAAACATACCATCGATGATGCTGTGTTACAGGGAATGCAGGCAGCCATCACTGAGGCAGAAAGTCATTTTCGCGCCTTGATTATCTGGCAGACCGAGCCACCATTTTCGTTAGGTGCAAATTTGCAGAAGGCAACCGAGCGACCAAAAACAGACATACCGCCTTCCGCATTTGATGATTTTGTTAAAAAAATCAAAAAAACCGCACAGTCGACTATTCTGAAAGCTGCGCACAGTCTGGATATGGCGGATGTGTTGATGGCAGGCAAGCTCGCGGAGGTCGAAACAATGATCGCCCTGTTTCAACAGATATCGCAGCATCTGCGCTATTCCATGGTTCCTGCAGTTGCCGCTGTCGATGGACTGGCTTTGGGCGGAGGCTGCGAGTTCATCATGCATTGCGACCGCGCAGTGGCAACACTGGAAAGTTATATTGGGCTGGTAGAAGCGGGGGTCGGACTGCTACCGGCTGGGGGAGGATGCAAGGAATTTGCTTTGCGTGCATCACGTCATGCTGTCGACGGTGATCCATTTACGCAATTACAACATTATTTTAAAACAGTTGCGATGGCGGAAATGGCCAAGAGTGCCGAGCAGGCAAAGGCGCTTTCCTTTCTGCAACCAGCCGATGTTATTGTCATGAATCGTTTTGAATTATTGCATGTCGCCAAGATGCAGGCGATTGCCTTGGTTGAAGCGGGTTATCGGCCACCGTTGCGGCCACGCGAGATTGTGGTGGCCGGGGCAACCGGTATTGCGACGATCCAGAGCAATCTTGCCAACCTGCTTGAAGGAAAATTCATTTCGGAACATGACTACCTGATCGGCAGCAAGATCGCGCATGTGATGTGTGGCGGCGATATCGTGGCAGGTAGCCGCGTCGATGAAGAATGGCTGTTGGGCCTGGAGCGCACTGCATTCATCGAATTATTGGCCACCGAGAAAACCCAGACGCGCATTGCGCATACGCTAAAAACGGGCAAGCCGCTGCGCAATTGAATGCGATATTCGCCACCAAATTCATGACATTCAGGAGAAATCTGATGACTAAACAAATTCAGGAAGCCTATATTGTTGCCGCAATCCGTTCGCCAGTGGGTAAGGCGCCAAGGGGTATGTTCAGACATGTGCGTCCGGACGATTTGCTGGTACATGTTCTGCAATCCGCCTTGAAGCAGTGCGAGGGGATGGATCCAGCGGCGATCGACGATGTGGTCGTTGGTTGCGCCATGCCGGAAGCCGAGCAGGGAATCAATGTCGCGCGTGTAGCCGTCTTGCTGGCCGGATTGCCGGATAGTGTTCCAGGGATGACGATCAACCGTTTCTGTGCCTCCGGTCTGCAAGCGGTTGCGATTGCGGCAAACCGCATCCGTCTGGGCGAAGCGGATATTATTATCGCGGCAGGAACAGAAAGCATGAGCATGATTCCGATGATGGGCAACAAGGTGTCAATGAACCCGCACTTGTTTGCAAACAGTGATAATGTCGCTATAGCCTACGGGATGGGCATCACTGCCGAGAAAGTGGCAGAACGATGGAAAGTCAGCCGTGAAGAGCAGGATGCCTTCGCATTGCAAAGTCATCAACGGGCGATTAATGCCATTGAGCAGGGAGAATTCAAGGAGGAAATCGCTCCGTATTTCGTGGAGGAAAATCAGCCTGACCTGAACCTGCATAAAATTAACCATGTATCAGTCATGAAGGACACCGATGAAGGGCCGCGCACGGATACCAGCCTGGAAGCGCTGGCCAGACTGAGACCGGCATTTGCCGCGCAAGGCTCGGTAACCGCTGGTAACAGCTCGCAAATGTCGGATGGCGCCGGTGCTGTCGTGATGATGAGTGCAGCTGCCATGCAGCGTTTTAATGTAACGCCACTGGGACGTTTCATTGGTTACAGTGTTGCGGGTGTGCCACCGGAAATCATGGGAATCGGTCCCATCAAGGCGATTCCAAAAGTATTGCAGCAAACGGGCATCAAACAGGATGCGCTTGACTGGATCGAGCTGAATGAGGCGTTTGCGGCACAAAGTCTCGCGGTCATTAATGAACTCGGACTCAACCCGGTTAAAGTCAATCCACTGGGTGGTGCGATTGCGCTCGGCCATCCATTGGGAGCAACCGGTGCAATCCGCGTCGCCACGCTGCTCAACGGCTTGCGGCGCCACAAGCTTCGTTACGGTATGGTTACTATGTGTGTGGGCAGTGGCATGGGTGCGGCGGGCGTGTTTGAGGCGCTGTGAATATAGGGCGTCTCTAAAAATTCAGGGTGTTAAACAAGACGAGGCGAGAACAAGAAATATTGACGCAGCATATGATTGATATATAAAGCGATATTTGTTGTGAACAACGACGTATTGTAACGAATATGGAGCTTTAGAGATGCCCTATAGATGTTGCGATGAATTGCCTGGAGTCAGTGCTCCTGTGAGGAGATGGCCAGCCGTTGCAACTCCTGTTTTTCCTCGAGCGTGAGCAGGTTGAACGGCTTTGCGTGAAGCTCCGTCATCCTGAGTTTTCGCTGAATTTCACGTAATTTTGTTAGTCCACCAATAAATTCAGCTTCAATATCCCAGTCGGCTTCCATGATGGGCGTATCCCGTGCAATATCTCGAAGTATGGCGTGGTAAGGCGTTTGATCGAAATGTGATACGATTTCCGCCTTGTCCAATGTACTACTTTCCATAATTTTCCTATCGTTCAAAAAATCCGCCAGTATGGTTAAAAGCGCCATTTCCTCGTTCTTGGAGCTGCTTGTGGCGAGTAGTAGCGTGCTGTCCAGCTTCTGAACGTAGGCCGGATGGTGCAGCAGGATTTGTATTAAGCGGCGACAGGGTGTTGCGGATAAAGGACGAGTTACGCCTGGGGATTGACGGGGAATATTTTTCTTTTTGTCGGATTTGAGGAATCCAGTCAGTTGATTCTGATCTATGCGAGCCAGTTCCGCCAGACGCTGCGTGATCATGAAAGCAAAAACGGGTGCGGTAATTTGTGACAGTAGCGGACCAGCACGCTGGATGAGCCGGGTTCGACCCTCATCGGTTCCCAGGTTTATTTGTCGAGATAGTTCGTTGCATAAAAAAAGCGATAAAGGCGTGGCTTGTTCAAGCAAATTTTCGAACTTGCTTTGACCATGCTGACGGATATAGCTATCCGGATCTTCCCCGTCCGGGAGAAACAGAAATTTAATGTTTTTTCCATCCTTGAGTTGTGGCAAGCTGGTTTCCAGCGCGCGCCAGGCAGCTTTCAAGCCAGCTTTGTCTCCATCAAAACAGAAAATTACTTCGTCAGTGTGACGTAGTAATTTCTGGATATGCAGACTTGTCGTCGCCGTGCCAAGTGTTGCGACCGCATACTCAATCCCGGATTGCGCGAGCATGATCACGTCCAGATAACCTTCTACTACGAGGATGCAACCCGCCTTGCGCGCTGCCAGGTTTGCCGATGGCAGGTTATAAAGCTCCCGGCCCTTGGTAAAAAGCGGGGTTTCTGGTGAGTTGAGGTATTTAGGTTCGCTATTATCCAGAACACGCCCACCAAATCCGATTATTTTTCTTTTGTGGTTAAGAATGGGAAACATGATCCTGTTACGAAAACGGTCGTAGCTTTTTTTTTCCTGTGAGATGACCAATCCGGTCTCAACCAGCGCATGCCTAGGGTTGCCCGAAGGATAATCCGTAAAGATGGTTGCTAAATTCTGCCAGTCGTCAGGAGCATAACCGATAGCAAACTGCTTTGCAGTCTGGCCGGTAATGCCGCGCTTTTGTAGATAAGCGATGGCCTGCCCGGATTGTTTGAGTTGTGCGCAATAGTACCTCGCCGCTTTTTCCATGTATTCATGCAAATTTTCGGATAAAGAAGATGAGTTGGCTATTGCTCCTGTCTCGTTTGCAGTCGAGTAGTTAGTACGGGATTTGGTGGCAGGTTTGATTTCCTGAGAGGGGAGCGATAAACCTGCGTCAGCTGCAATGGTTTCAATCGCGTCGATAAAACTCAGGCCGCTGTATTCTTTCAGGAAATCTATGGCATTGCCGTGCTTGCCGCATCCAAAGCAATGATAAAACTGCTTGGGTTGGTTAACCGTGAATGATGGTGTTTTTTCATCATGGAATGGACAGCAGGCAACAAAATTGGCTCCTTTTTTTTTCAGAGGGAGATGGCGCGAGATGATATCAACAATATCAACCCGATCCAGTAACGCCTGAATAAACGATTGTGTAATCATTTATTGGAAACAATAACTGCTCGACTCATTCCGGATATGGTGACAGGATAAAGGCGATAGCAGGCTATCTGGGAATAGCCTGCTCTGCTGCGGACGAATTTTCCAAGCCGGATTTTCCGATTTTTCTCGCTGAATAGATTCACTATTTGTTTCAAATGATCGAAAAATTCAGCTCGGCCAGCTTCGTCCCCGGTTTGGCTTTATTTGATTCAGAAGATGATATTCAATTTGCCATCAGGGATTTCACTAAAGCAGATACCTTGGTCATATCTGCACGTCCGGTAAGTTTTGGTTTGAGTGATGCCATCACTTTTCCCATTTTTCCGGGTGAGGCATCCTCAATAACAGCAATGGCATCTTTCACGATTGCTTCAAGCTCGGTTTCACTCAGTGCTTGCGGCATGTAGTGCTGCAATACGGCGATCTCTGCTTCCTCAATCTCAGCCAAATCGGTTCGGTCTGCTGCTAAGTAATGCCTGATGGATTCCTTGCGTTGCTTGATCATCTTCTCGATGATAGTAACCATTGCCGCATCATCAAGCTCGATACGCTCATCGATCTCGCGTTGCTTCAGTGCCGCCTGCAACAAGCGCAGCGTATCACGACGCTGCTTGTTACCTGCGCGCATGGCAGTCTTTATATCATCAGCAATTTGCTGCTTCAGGCTCATTCTGAAAAGCGAAGTAAGCGCGACAATGTACGATATCCCGTATCAAATCAATATAATTTTTCTGGCAACATCTGGCTGCGCAGGCGTTTATAAGTTCGCTTGACTGCGGCAGCGCGTTTGCGTTTCCGCACTGCCGTCGGCTTCTCATAAAACTCACGGGCACGCAAATCAGTGAGTAACCCGGTTTTTTCAATTGTGCGCTTAAAACGTCGCATAGCGACTTCGAATGGTTCGTTTTCCTTGAGTTTTACGGTTGTCATAAAGTAATGATTCCTTCCGGTCTCCTTTGAAATTGGTTAATCCCAGTAATGCCCGTTGCCAGGGCATCAGTTTCGTTTCTGGTCAAAGCTTTGAAAGCCGGTTAATATACCATCAATTGGTTTTAACTGCCAATAGTCAGTAAGTGAAATGAATTTGTCTCTGACTAAATAGGATTAGCCGGTAAGTAAACAAAATGACATATCTTTTAAAGCAGGAAACGGCTACTTGTGAAATATAACGGTTATTCAGCATGATTGTTCTGGGATTGGAGACATCCTGTGATGAAACAGGGGCGGCGCTTTATCATACTGAACAGGGATTATTGGGCCACGTACTGCATTCACAAATCAGCCTGCATCATGAATATGGTGGTGTTGTGCCTGAGTTGGCTTCCCGTGATCATATTCGTTGCGTGCTGCCACTCATTAAAACGTTACTCCAGCAGACCGGCATATCCTTGGGAGCGATCGATGGTATTGCTTATACACAAGGCCCGGGTCTGGCGGGGGCTTTGTTGACTGGCGCGAGTGTGGGCACATCGCTGGCGTATGCGCTGAGAATCCCGTCTCTTGCGATTCACCATCTTGAAGGACATCTTTTATCGCCACTGCTGTCCCGGCCGGCACCTGCCTTTCCTTTTGTAGCATTGTTGGTGTCTGGCGGGCATACGCAACTGATGCGGGTAGAAGGGGTTGGGTGTTATCGATTGCTGGGAGAAACGGTGGATGATGCTGCAGGAGAGGCTTTTGACAAAACTGCGAAGCTATTGGGATTAGGTTACCCTGGTGGTCAGATGTTGGAGAAAATGGCGCAGGCAGGTCGGCCTGAAAAATTCAGACTGCCGCGTCCGATGCTGCGCAGTGGCGATCTGAATTTCAGCTTTAGTGGATTGAAGACAGCTGTTGCATTGCTGATCGGTCGACATGAGAAAAATGCCACGATATATGCAGATATTGCATTGGCTTTTGAGGAGGCAGTGACGGATGTGTTGGTGGCAAAATCGATGGCCGCTATAAAGATGACGGGACTGCAGCGCTTGGTTGTCGCGGGCGGCGTGGGTGCCAATACGCGATTACGGCAGAAACTTTTGCAACGTATGCAGGCAGAGGGAGATGCTACTGTTTTTTTCCCTGAGCTGACATTCTGTACTGATAACGGCGCCATGATTGCGCTTGCTGGAGCGTTGCGCTTGCAGCTTGCGCACTCGCTACCTGAATGTTCCGGAAGTTTCAGCGTAAAAGCCCGCTGGCCGCTGGATGAGATAACAGACGCTTATATGTAGTGCAGCGTTGGTGCCTGATTGCCATTAAGTACTTACTTCCCAATACGGGTTTCTTTGCCGGCGAGCAGGTTCGTGATATTGGATCGATGACGTATGATTAGTAACGTTGAAATTATCAACGTTGTCGTTGTCAGAATGCTGTCTTGTAGCAACCAGTATGTATAAAGTGGTGCCAGCAATGCTGATGACAGAGCGGCCAGTGAGGAGAATCTTGATAATAATGCGACGATTATCCAGGTCAGCGCGGTAATTAGGCCGAGCCATGGGTTCAAGCCCAGCAGCACGCCTGCAGCGGTAGCAACGCCTTTGCCTCCACGGAATTTCAGGAAAATTGGATACAGATGACCGATAAAAACGGCAAGCATCATTCCGGCAATCAAGATTGCGCCTTCTTCGCCGGGTGTTGTGAAATAACGGGCAAGTACAATGGCCAGCCATCCCTTGCCTGCGTCGCCGGCCAAAGTTAGTATTGCCGCCCCTTTTTGGCCTGTACGTAATACATTTGTCGCTCCGGGGTTGCCAGAGCCATAGCTGCGTGGATCAGGCAGTTTAAAAATCCAGCTTGTCACGACCGCAAAGGGCACTGATCCCAGTATATAAGCCGTCAGAATTAACAGTGCCGTCAAGATGTGCATCCTTTTATAATTAGACTAAAATCCGATATCACTCACGTTATTTGTTACTTCAGCAGCGTCGTCAATGGATATTATTTTTCTTGAAACATTTAAAATCAAAACCTTGATCGGTATTTATCCCTGGGAGAAAAAAATTCCACAGACTATCGAGCTGAATCTTGAAATCGGCCTGCCATCAAAGTATGGCTATCAGACCGATCGAATTGAAGATACATTGGACTACTCGCAAATTGTAGAGCGTATTCGCGCAATGCTTGCCAATCAACATTTTTCCCTGCTGGAAGTGTTGACAGAAAGCGTCGCGCAGATGATTTTGACAGAATTCCAGTCTCCATGGGTGAAAGTGAGCGCAGCCAAGCTGGATGTGCTCGATGGTGTCAAAAAATTGGGTATCGTGATTGAACGAGGCAAACGAGTGTAGTCTCACTTTGTCTGGTAACAGGTTGGATCTGCAACGCCCGCCGCCGTAAAACCGGCACGACGTATTCGGCATGCGTCGCAATATCCGCAGGCATGCCCTGATTCATCCGCCTGATAACATGAAACTGTCTGGCTGTAATCCAGCCCAAGAGCGATGCCTTGTTGAATGATGGTGGCTTTTGACCAATTCATTAAGGGTGCGTGGATTTCGAAATGTTCACCTTCTCTGCCTGCTTTTGTTGCCAGATTGGCCATTTGTTGAAATGCGGCAAGATAATCTGGTCGGCAATCTGGATAACCAGAGTAATCAACTGCGGTTATACCGATAAATATATCATGACTTTTCAGTACTTCTGCCCATGCCAAGGCAAGCGACAGCATGATGGTATTGCGTGCAGGTACATAAGTAACCGGAATTTCGTCATATTCCGTTCTCATTGGCAATGCTGCTGTGGGATCGGTCAATACGCTGGACGCGAGGGTCGTTAAGTTCAACTTGATGAATTGATGGTTTTCTACCTGCATCAGATTGCCGATATTTTCTGCTGCCTGTAATTCAGACTGATGACGCTGACCATAATCCATGCTCAGCGCATAACAGATGAAGCCAGCCTGACGCGCGATGGCCAGGGTGGTTGCTGAATCCATACCGCCAGATAACAGCACAACCGCTTTTTTCATACGGAACACATCAGTTTCATTTGCCTGCGCACTCACCCCATATCAGTTTATGCAATTGTAATTGCAGGCGGACGGGCAGTTTGTCCTGCAAGATCCAGGCAGCCAGCTTGGCTGGATCAAGTTGTTGGAAAACGGGAGAGAATAAAATAGGGCAAATCTGATCAAGGTTGTGATCACGCATTATTTTTTTTGCCCAGTGATAGTCGTTCTCATGACACAGCACAAATTTTAATTCATCGCGCGCGGTTAGACATTCCAGGTTTTTCCAGTTATTTTTTTTAACTTCGCCGGAGCCGGGTGTCTTGATGTCCACGATTCGGGAAACACGTTTGTCCACTTGGGAAATATCAAGTGCCCCGCTGGTTTCGAGCGAAACGGAATAGCCGTGATCGCAGAGTTTTTCCAGCAGGGGGAGGGCGCCAGCTTGTGCAAGAGGTTCGCCGCCAGTTACCGTTACATAATGTGGTGAAAATAGTGCGACCTGATTGATGACGACGTCAATATTCATCAATTCTCCGCCGGAAAAAGCATAACTGGTATCACAATACCCGCAACGCAGTGGGCAGCCTGTCAGACGGACAAATGTCGTGGGCAATCCGACCCGGCTGGTTTCTCCCTGAAGCGAGTAAAAAATCTCGGTAATACGCAGCATCTGATTTTGGCGTGAAGTCATCATGCAATGAGCGTTTGATGTGATCGCAGCCAGTTACCGATATTTTTCAGTAGGATTATTTTTTTAGTGATCCGAAACGCGCCTTGGCCTTTATGGTTGCGCCGCTATCAGGATAACGTGAAATAAGGTCTTGCAGTGTTTTTTTTGCAGCGGAACCTTGACCCTTTTCCATCTGGCTGCTGGCTATGTTGAGTAGCGCATCGGGAACTTTTGGGCTGGCAGGATAGGTTTCGATTAACCACTGCTGTGCGGTAATGGCTTCATCGAAATCACGCTGTGCGTAATGCGAGTTTCCAACCCAGTAAGCGGCGGAGGGCGCCAGCTCGGACTGCGGGTGTTGTTTTATGAAATCTTTAAATGCCACAATAGCCGCAACATAATTGCCATCCTTAAACAGATTGTAAGCAGTGTCGTAGCGAGTGCGCTGAACAGCATCAGGTGGTTGCAGCCTAATGCTGCCACGTTCGGAAAACGTATTTGCAATGACTGATCTGTCGTGATTGGCTGGTTCCGAGGGTCGTGCGATATCGCTGTTGCGTTGATGTCCAGAACTTTGTGAGGACGAAACGTCAGATGTGCCAGTTTCCAGCGCGCGCAAACGGCTATCCAGATCCAGGTAGAAATCCTTTTGCTGCTGGCGTAAAGACCGGTTTCCTTCCTGCAGCTCTTCCAGTTGCCCGCGCAGTTTACCCAATTCAATTCTGATTGTTTCGCCTTGGGTATGCAGTTCAATCAAGCCTTTTCCGGCAAGCGTGTTTTCAATGTGATCAATGCGTGCTTTCATGGCTTCTATTTGCTCGCGTGCAACAGCGTCATCAAATAATCCGGCAAAGCAGGGATTACTGCCCAGAAACAATAGCAGCAGAAAAGCACGCAACCGCATTAATATTCTCCCTGGTAGAGAATATCGGTACGCCGGTTTTCCGCCCAGGATGATTCGTCGCTACCCGGTGCGCGAGGTTTTTCTTCGCCAAGGCTCACAGATTCAACCTGGTCGTCTCTGGCGCCTGACAGCAGCATAATGCTTTTGACGCTATCAGCGCGGCGTTGCCCCAATGCCAGGTTATATTCACGACTACCCCTTTCGTCGGTATTGCCCTGTAACAATACCTGTGTGCCGGAGTTGCTGCGTAAATAAGCAGCATGTGCCAACACCAGGTCACGGTATTCACTGGTGACGCTGTAGCTGTCATACTCATAGTAGATGCTCCGGCGTGACAGTATATTGTTAGGGTCTTGCAGCGGGTTCATGCCAAAACCGGAGCGCCCATTGTCGTTATCGTTTATGGTGCTTCTGTCACCGGAGTGATCGCTGATATCTGTTGTGGATACAGGCTTTGTACTTGAGCAAGCACTTAATGCCAGAACAGTGAATAAACCAAAAATCAGTTTCATTTTTTTCCTTTCAAAGAATAATAGATGAATTATAAGGCTATGTCACAATTAATTGTTGAAATTGCCTTGTTTTCCCAAGAGCTGATAAAAAACAGAAAGTTGGTGTGAT
>JAVVEX010000039.1:0-16419 GCA_032251195.1 Nitrosomonas sp. | reverse complement strand
GCGCAAGTCAACGAACTCGATCCCGCTGCATGGCTTACGGACACACTCACTAAACTATCCACCTGGCCCAATAACCGCATCGATGAATTGCTGCCGTTAACACCAGCGTTCATTCAATCACTCAAACAGCAGGAAAGATAGGCGGGAGCGCTGGACGGTTACGCTTGTGAAGCGTATCCAAAAAGCTGCAGGGCGATTTACCCGTTACCTGCCGCTACGACTGAAAATCCGCCCGAACCTATATCGGAAGCAAAGCCAGATTCCGGTCATAAAAATGCTGCTGCGCATAGAGCTGGTGATGCTTGTCCCTGGTGCCAGGAGGGAAAGCTCGTTGAGCGGAAGAAGAAATCAATATTTTTGGGCTACAGCAACTATGGCAAAAGCCAAAAATGCACATTCAAAGATTACAGCTACAAACCAAACCACAGGCTTCCTGAATACCCAGGAAAGACCAAATTCCTATCCGGTATTTTACGGGTATCCCATGCCGTCAGTTCTCACGAAACCGTTCTGGACGGTTTCGTTGCGCGAGCATTTGGATGTAAGTACGACGATGATATATACTCATGTCGGACAAGGGTAGGGTAACTTTCTCTGTGCTGCCCTTGTATCAGTTTGGATCTAATCGCATAAAGCGCTTGAGATAGAGAGTGCTACCGGGTTTGATATGGGTATTGAATCCTTAAGTCAAACAAAAAGAGAGGCAACGCATATGTTGCATACTAACGTCACGAGGAGAAACATAAATGAAACCAAAAATGTGGACTGTTACCCTGATGAGTTTATTACTGCCATTCCATGCCAATGGTGGCGGCAATCCGGATTTTGTTAAGTTACCAGAAAACTATGAGCAGATTTTTTCACAATACGATGTTTCCAATCGCGCGAATCAAACCCAGGTAGCAAAATTTTACGCTAACAAACTTGCCGTGGAAAGCTACAAAAGGGGTGAAGAAGCAGCGCCTGGCTCGATTGTTATTATGGAAATCTATGAACCTAAAAAAGATGCCAATGACAAGATAATCTCAGGGCAGGATGGCCTGTTTGAAATTGACAAACTGGCCGCTGTTGCTGTCATGGAAAAAAGAAATGACTGGGACAATGCATATCAGGCAGCTGACCGCACCGGTAACTGGGGTTTTGCCGTTTATAATCCTGATGGCACGGTAAAAGTAAATGATCTCAACTGTGTGCAATGTCATACGCCATTGCAGCAGCAGGATCACTTATTCAGCTTTCAGAAACTAGTGAATTTTGCCACAGGGCACTGACCGGGTATCCTATCCACATTCTTGCGCCACTGCAACGGTGACGCAAGAATGCCATGGAATTTCAGTACGACTATTGAGTAAGCCCTGTTTCCGGATATATCGGATTAATCGCAGCAAATGGCTGTTTTTCGCCCGTTGGCGCGCAGGCACCATAAGCACACAGCTCGGCAGGTGGCACATAACCTGTTAGTAATTCGAGATCACCCAAACGAATCCCCTGTTTGATCAGGTAGAGGATATATGTCCGGCGCAATTTCTCGGCGGATAGTTCTGTCGGAGCAAATCCGGCGTCAACCTGCAGGCAGGTTAGAAGCGAGTGTAATTCCGTGATATTCAGGTTTTTGCCGGCCGGATCAGTCAGACAATAACCATGCGCGTTATACAACCTCTTCAGAGTTGGGTGCAGCGGTATTTTTCTGGGTGAACCGCCTTGAACAGTTAAATGGTTCTGCTCAAGATCGAAACTCTCTGCCTGTAGTTTGGTAATCTCGTTGAGACTCAGGCCGCTGAGCAGCAGCAATAGTAACTGTTTCTCCTTGACGTTGGTTGCCTCAAACAGCTTGATGATCTGGTCGCTGGACAGCACGTCAATAGAAGATTGCTGTGTGATGGCGGGTATTTCCTCCGCGTTGGAAAGTCTGTCTTGTGACTCACGCAGTGCATCAATAACAGGGCGGGGCAGATTTCCCTGATCATGCATATGAACATCGGACAGATGAATAGCGATTTTTTCCTGTTCCTCGTGCGTCAGAAATCTCACCAGCCAGACAGCAATAAGTCCGATTAATAGTGATGTGAGCAGGGCGATCAGCGTGTCGTGCTGATAATCTGGCCTGACCGGAATATCAGGCAAAAACGCGCGCTCGATGACATCTACGTAAGGATACTTACCCGTGTGCCGCGTTTCGATCTGTACCAGGCGATCCTGCGTATCCCGGTAAAGCTGCTCCAGCGCTTCCAGATCATTTTTCAGGGCGTCGTGCTCGGCAAAACGGGACGTGAATTCTGATGCTTTCTGGCGGTGCTCGTTCAGTTGTTGCTGAATAACACGTGCTGTTTGCTTGGCGGCAGCATATTCCTGCTCGGCATCGGTCAGAACGGTCGTCTGTCCTTTCTGGCGCATATCGAGAATTTCTTTTTCCAATGCCGCCAGTTTTTCCGGAATTACCTTGAGTGAAGGTGTCAGCGCCATGAATTCGCGGGTATATTGCCGATCGAGTTCTTCCAGCTCTTCACGTAACTCCTGTGCCCGTTTTTCCAGCGCGCTCAGAGTGCGTGAATCATTCTGCGGAACGACGATTTCCCCCCTTCCGACTGCCTTGCGAATTGCATCCAGTTTTGATTTTGCCTTCACTTCTTCTTCACTGGCGGTATTGAGCGCATCATTGAGCCCCTTGAGTCGGGCAAGGACTTCATTCTCATCTCGCTCAATCGAGACGATTGTGTAATGTTGCCTGAACTGGGTCAACTCTAGCCGTTTCTGTTCAATTTTTTCGGTCAGACGAGCCAATTCTTCCTGGACAGCCTCTATGGTTGCGCCGGTCGAATTGGCAACTTCTTCGGCGCGTGCAGTTAGATAAATATCAATCCAGGTATTGATCAATATCGGCAGCAGAGCAGGGTTTTCTCCTTCGGCAATCATTTCCACCAGATTGGTGTCCGCCACCGGGCGCACATCAAGCATGGTCCGAATCGCAGCAGGCGTTAAGTCGGCCTGGTATTCGTTGCCTGCCTCCTTCAGTTTGTTGGCGGTACCGGTCAACAGCTCGGTGCCAAGCAATACCTGCCGCTGGATAGTTACATGCTGAATATCGGCTTCCCGGCTGATCTGATCAATCGCCGTTCTTGGAATGGTCAACAGCGTTGCATAGCTCTGGTAAATTGCAGGCCGCGAAAAAACATAACCCAGCGAGATCACGAATGTGACCAGGAATACACCCAGAAAAATCGTTAATCTGTTGGGTTTAAGCCAACCCAGGAATTCAGGCATGCAAATTCTCCTTTTTTTCAGCCAGCAATAATCCTGTGGATTTTTATTATCCGCTATTTCTGAGTCCGGTAGCAACGCCATTAATCGTCAGGTGAATCGCGCGGCGAACGGCGTCATCCTCATCTCCAGAGCGGTAGCGCCGCAGCAGCTCGATTTGTAAATGATTGAGCGGATCGATGTAAGGTGTTCTGATGCGAATGCTGCGTGCCAGCGTTGGGTTTTCCCGCAGTAATTCTGTATGACCAGTAATTGCAAACAGCCATTTGATCGACAGCTTCCATTCTGTTTCGATGCGGGAAAAAATCCGCTGGCGAATATCTGCGTCTGTGACCAGTTCAGCATACCGCGAGGAAATTCCCAGATCACTTTTTGCCAGCACCATATCCATATTGGAGAGTAGCGCCTGCATAAATGGCCAGTTTTTATACATATCCTGCAGTAATAATATAGCTTCTCCCGGTTCGGTTTCATGAACAAATTTTTCTACAGCTGCGCCAAATCCATACCATCCAGGAATAATTGAACGATTGAGACTCCAGCTGAATACCCAGGGGATTGCCCGCAGGTCTTCGATGTCATCGGACGGTTTCCGCGAAGTGGGACGGCTGCCTATATATAATCCGGCTATTTCCCGAATAGGCGTTGATTCCTGAAAATATTGTTTGAAGCCCGGTGTTTCATACACCAGATCGCGGTAAGCCGCAAACGCATAAGCCGATAAACGCTCGAAAGCATCATGATAGCGCGACATCTGCGAATCATCCGCATGCTGATTCAGCAAGGTGGATTCAATGGTTGCTGCTACCAGTGTTTCCAGATTACGTCGGCCAATTTCAGGATCGGTATATTTGCTGGCGATGACTTCTCCCTGCTCGGTCAGCCGGATCTGACCATTCATGCTGCCGGGAGGCTGCGCCAGAATTCCCTGATAACTTGGCCCGCCACCGCGTCCGACAGTACCGCCTCGTCCATGGAACAGACGCAGATGGATCCCATGTTGCTTGAAAACCCTGGTCAGCTCGATCTCTGCCTTGTAGATTTCCCAATTGGACGTTACAAACCCACCATCCTTGTTGCTGTCGGAATATCCAAGCATAACCTCCTGAATATTTCCGCGAGACTGCAACATCTTGCGATAATCTGGCAGCGAAAACAGCTCTGTCATGATGGCGGCGCAGCCACGCAAATCATCAATGGTTTCGAATAGCGGAATGATGTTCATGCCTAACTGCGGATACGCGCCACTTTGCAGCAAGCCGACTTCTTTCAACAGCAGCGCAACTTCCAGTATGTTGATGGTGCCGGTAGTCATGGAAATTACATAATTTGGCAAGGCGGCGTGCCCGAAGCGACGCTGGATTTCAGCCGCCATCCGCAGAATACGAAGCTCCCCTTGCGTGTTGTCAGAATAGCGAATATAAGGCGAAACCAGCGGACGCGTACTATTGATCTGTGTAAGCAGCCATTGCAAACGCTCCTGGCAGGAAAGGGCAAGGTAACGCTGCCTATTTTTCGATTCACGGGTCGTACTGAGATCATAGAGTTCCGCAACGACTTCCTCGTGTACCTTGCTGTGCTGGCGCATATCCAGCGGAGCGAGATGGAAACCGAACACATCCGCTGCCCGCCGCAAGTCACGCAGGGCATCCTTGACCAGCCAGGAGGAGTGGTGCTGGTTGAGGGAATGAATGATGATATCGAGGTCGTGCACAAATTCCGCGCTGTCGGCATAAGGCTCAACGACATGAGGCAGGTTGCCGTTGAAGTTTGGATTATGGCCAAGCTTTATGCTGGTTGCGATCAGGCGTTGGTTGATACCAAGAAATGCACGGCGGTAGGGTTCATCGATTCTGCTCGCAGGTAGGTCGGGCGCGATCGAAACCAGTCCTTCCAGTTTGTTGGTAACCTTGACCAGGCGGTTGGTCAGGCTCATGGTTTGTCCTATTTTTGCAGTTTCATTGATATAAAATTCCAGGATCAATGCAGAATGACGTTCAGCCGCATGCAGCATTATTTGATGCGTCACAAATGGATTGCCATCTCGATCACCACCAATCCAGCTGCCGATGCGTATGAAAGACGCCACGTCGGGGGCGGATTTACCCATATGTTTTTCCAGCAGGTCTTCAATCTTGGCGTAGATATAGGGGATCTGGCTTAAAAAAGTATAGTGGTAATAAATCAGACCATTTTCAATCTCGTCCTGTACGGTGAGTCTGACCGAGCGCAGCATGCGGGTTTGCCAGAGTGTCTGAATGGCTGCGCGCAAACTATTTTCATTGTGCCGCAGTTCGTTGGGCGTAAGCTGGGTACGATCGCGTGCCTTGAGCAACAACTGTATCTTGAGTTGATAGTCGAGAATGCTGCGACGCTGCACTTCTGTTGGGTGCGCAGTCAAAACCGGTGAAATATGCGCACGGGCAAAAAAATCTTCCAATACTTCACAACTGATTCCATTGGCGATAACTCGCTCCAGCGCAAGCGTCACACTGCCGGCCTGTGGCGCGGAACCCGCACGCAAATGCGCGCGGCGGCGCCGGTTATGATGCAGATCTTCAGCAATATTGGAAAGCAGTGAAAAATAACTGAATGCACGCACAACAGCGACTGTTTCCTTGTGGCTTAAATGATAGAGAATCGTATCAAGCTCCAGCCGGGCTTCCTGGTCCTGCTCGCGATGAAAGCGAACTGCTGTCTGACGGATATTTTCAACCAGATCAAAAGTTTTTCCCCCTTCGATATCGCGTATGGTGTCACCCAGCATGCGCCCAAGCAAGCGGATATCTTCCCGCAATGGATGGTCTTTTTCGTTGGGTATATTTTGTTCAACAGCATTGGTCTGAGTGGGCATACTCATCGGCGTGGTTCTCCTATCGGCATGGAATTCCCGGTATTACACAAGGGCTATTCCAGAAAATCAGAATGTTAAGCAAGATCAGACGCCAATCAAGAATATTGACGCGGCATATAATGGACAGGTGGCAGGGAGTAAGGAAACATTTTTTATGAAAAAATACAATATTGTGATGAAGTATGAATTGTCAGGAGCGCATGGAAAGAAAAGACTGATGACAGCAGCTGTCATTTGCCGCCGCCGGTCGTGCTAGAATTGCTCGTTATTCAATCTTAATACGCAACCATGCCCAATCCTGAAAAAATTATTATCGCTTCACGCGAAAGCCAGCTTGCCATGTGGCAAGCGCATTTCATCCGCAACCGCTTGCTGCAATTATACCCGCAAATGGAGATCTCTATACTCGGCATGACAACCAAAGGCGACCAGATACTCGATACCTCGCTATCGAAAATTGGTGGCAAAGGCCTGTTTATCAAGGAACTTGAGCAGGCACTTGAAGATGGACGTGCTGATATCGCGGTGCATTCAATGAAGGATATTCCCATGAACATGCCGTCCGGGTTTGTGCTGGCGGCCATTACGGAACGGGAAGATCCGCGAGATGCGTTCGTTTCGAACGATTTCACCAACCTCAATGCCCTACCCGCCGGCAGTATTGTCGGCACATCCAGTCTGAGACGGGAGTCACAGATACGAGCCTATTTTCCGGATCTTGAAGTGCGGCCATTACGTGGTAACGTCCAGACACGTTTGCGCAAACTGGATGAGGGTGAGTACCGCGCGATTATTCTGGCAGCGGCAGGGCTAAAGCGACTGGATCTGGGTTATCGTATCAGTGCATTACTATCACCAGAATCCAGCTTGCCGGCGGTAGGGCAGGGTGCGCTGGGAATAGAATGCCGCGATGACCGTCCCGATCTGTTCGAAATGATGCAACCTTTGCACGACCCTGCCACCAGTTTTTGCGTGAAGGCTGAGCGCGCCATGAGCCGGGTGCTGGGTGGCAGCTGCCAGGTGCCATTGGGCGGCTTTGCTGAAATCAGTGAAGATATCCTGACTTTGCGCGGCTTTGTTGCCACGCCGGATGGCAGAAAAATGGTAGCGGATAAATCGAGCGGCAAACCGGAAGCGGGCGAGATAATCGGACAGCAGCTTGCCGAAAGCCTGAAGTTACGGGGTGCGCAGAAAATTCTTGATTCGCTTGATATTCATCCGGGCTGAGAGAAAAAATAGTGATCTCTCGGCCACAATTGAACGGGGTAGGGGTGTTGATTACGCGCCCCGGACATCAGGCCGGCTATCTGGCGGATAGCATCCGTGAACTTGGTGGTATTCCCTGGCTGTTTCCGGTACTGGCGATAGCTGATATCGATGACAAACAACCATTGCTCGATCTGATTGCGCGGCTGGACAGTTTTCATATGGCAATTTTTGTCAGCCCGAATGCAATTGACAAAGCCATGCCGTTTATCAAACAGCGCGGTGCTTGGCCAGCACATCTGGCAGCGGCGACAGTTGGGCAGGGGAGTGCCAATCTGCTCAAATCACATGGTGTTGCAACTGTTATTGTGCCGGACAGCGGGTCGGATAGTGAAGCATTGCTTCGCATGCCAGCATTACAGCAAGTATCCGGCAGGCACATCGTCATTTTTCGAGGGAATGATGGCCGCAAACTTCTTGGAGACACGTTGAGCACGCGCGGGGCGAACGTGGAATTCGCAACCTGCTATCTGCGTTCGAAACCAGTGGTGGATATCGAGCCGTTGCTGACAGACTGGCGTGACCATAAGATTCAGGCAGTAACGATTAGCAGCAGCGAAGGACTGGATAATCTGTTTGACATGCTTGGTAAAACTGGTCAACAATTGCTGATGGACACGCCCTTGTTTACCGCACATGATCGTATCGCCAACAAAGCGAGCGCACTTGGCGTTTCCAAAATATGCTGCATACCGGGTGGTGATGATGGAACCATTCAAGGCTTGTTGGACTTTTTCAATCATTCCTGATTATGAAGAAAAACTTTCTCATGCGCACAGATACCCAGCATTCTTCCTCAAAATCTGCTCGCCGCTTTGCACGCTGGCTATTGATAATACTGCTGATTGCAGTCACCTTCATGGGGTGGGAATGGGCGAAAACGCAAGGTTATATTGCTGATTTTCAAAGGACCCTGACGCAGTATCTGGCTGATGCGGATGTGTTTGGCAATCGCGCCAGAGGGATGATTGCACAAATTGATTCTGTTCAACTCGATATGGATCAGCGGCTCGATCAGCTTGCGGCAAGTTTATTGTCAATCGATAACCAGCGACATACAATTGCGCAACACAATATTGAGGCAATCACGAGTAACGGTTCGGACAAACAGGTTTTGGGTGTTGTCACTCGCCTGGTTTATTTCGCGGATCAATTCCTGCGGCTGACAGGGGATACTGAAAATGCACAAATTGTACTGAAACAGGCGTTGGTGCTGTTGCAGCAGAGCGAGCGGCTGATGGCTGCCGGTATTGGAGCCGTACTGACCGGGGATATCCAGCAACTTGAAACAGCAAATCATCTGAACCGGGCAGAGATTTATCAGGATATTAACCGCTATGCTGAACAAATCGATCAGTTGCCGCTTGCCATGAAGACGCATTTACTGGCGCTCGAGCCACCGGAAATACAATCAGAAGCGGCCAGTTCTGGTTACTGGCCCCGCGTTCTCGCAGAAATCCGGCAGGACCTGAGCCAGCTGATTCATATAAAAAAATTGGACAGCGAAACAACAGTGCTTCTATCGCCATCACAAATACAACTGCTGCACGGCAATGTCAAATTGCAATTGAAGCAAGCGCAACTGGCGTTACTTACCCGTGATCAAGACACTTTTACGCACGGATTGGAAGCTGCGCTTGATCTGATCAGTCGTTATTTCGATACGCAGCATCCAGCTGTTGTCGAAATCCAGACGGAGTTGAGCCAGCATATGGAAACAGCTGAAGAAATGGCGTATCCGGATCTGCAAGCATCGCTGCAAGCACTGCAATCCGCACAAATCAAACTTGAACGGGGGGATGAATGAAACTGATGTTATGGGTACTGACATTATTCGCAGCGTCTGCAGCAGTCGTCCTTGCTGCTTACTACAATACCGGGACGGTACTATTCACGGTGCCACCCTATACGTTTGAAATGGCGTTCAATATTTTCATCATTGGCGTATTGCTTGCATTCATCGTATTTTACTTTTTTGCGCGAACGATGATTGGGTTGTTAACTGCGCGAACCCGATCACGCAGCAAAAAAACTCAACAATCCATGCTTTCCGGTTTGACAGCCTTTCTGGAAGCACGTTTTGATCAAGCACAAAAAGCCGCTGAAAAAGCATTCAATCTGGCAAACACGCAGGATATCAAGGCTATAAATGCCGTCATTGCAGCACGTTCAGCGCATCGACAAGGCAATGTGGCGCAACGCGATCACTTATTGGCTGCAATTACTGAGCAGGCACCGGAAATGACTGCGCTCAAGTTGATTACCGAAGCAGAATTAATGCTGGAGGAGGGATATTATGCAAAAGCTTTGGCTGCCTTGCAAGCTTTATATGCTTCAGGCGGCAGACAAAGCACTGCGGTGTTGCAACTTGAGTTGAAAATACAAGAAATGCTGCAAAACTGGGATGCTGTTCTCGATTTGACAAATGTACTCGCCAAACGAAAAACAGCGGATCAGTCGTTGGTACAGTCATTGCGATGCACGGCTCATTTATATAATATAAAAAAATATAATGAAGACATCGAGCTTCTCAGAAAATACTGGCAGGGGTTATCTGCACAGGACAAGCTGGACTGTCAGTTTACTGCTGCCGCTGCGAGCGGGTTTATGACACTGGGTGATCACGCTTACGCGCAGAAAATTATCGAAAATAATCTGGACAGGCAACCTGATACGGAGTTATTCAGGCTATATGCCAGTTGCCATAGCGGAAACGTCAGCTGGCAGATACAGCATGCAGAAAAATGGTTGATCAAGTACCCTAATAATGCCGATTTACTGCTGACGCTGGGTAAATTATGCGCTTATGGAGAATTATGGGGTAAAGCTCAAAATTATCTGGAAGCAAGCCTGTCAGTTGAACAGAACTACTCCGCGCATCTTGCGCTTGCAGAATTAAAAGAGCAACTCGGCGAGCAAGAATCTGCCAATGAACATTATCGCCAGGGATTACAGTTTGTGCTGAAACAGCTCGAAGGATAGATAGATTATTTGCGCATATTTGCTGCTGAATGAATAGATCATTTCACTGGAATAGAAGGTGTGAACGCATCAGAAAAGAAATTTTCTATCTTCAGACCGCGCTTGTTGGTGAAGTCGTCGTAGGCCGCGCCGATCATTGCGGGTGCGCCACATGCGTAAATCTGGCAAATTGAAAGATCGGCCAGATCTTCCATGACTGCTTGATGGACAAGCCCTGTTCGCCCTTGCCATGCATCGGCTGGCGCCGGTTCTGACAATACCGGTACATAACTGAAATTCTCGTTTTCTATCGCCCACTTTCTGGGCAACTCATCCAGATAAATATCTGAACGGGTTCGTGCTCCCCAGTAGAATGTAATTTTGCATTGCCTGAATGGACTGTCTTCATTCTGAAAGATATGCTCCAGTATGCTTTTGACGGGCGCAAATCCTGTGCCACCTGCCAGAAAAATAATCGAGGTGTCTTTTTCAGGCGCTTCTCGCAGACAAAAGGAACCCAGTGGGCCTTCAAAACGTAATATGTCCTTTTCTTTCATTTTTGAAAAAACATATTGTGAAAATACGCCACCGCTGTAATTTCGTGCATGCAGTTGTAAAAAATCATCATTCCGGGGTGCGTTGGCCAGTGAAAAACTCCGGCGCTGGCCATCTTTCATTAAAATATCGATATATTGACCAGGCAAAAATTGCAGGCGTTCATTAGCTGGCAGCTTCAGATAAATGATCATTACATCGGGAGCAATGTGTTCCAGTCTATGAACCCGGCACGGCATGGTACGAATTTTGATATCTTTGATGGCGATGATTTCATGGCTCTCTATTTCCAGATCAGACTGCGGTATCGCGCAGCAAAACAAGGCCATTCCTTGCTGTTTCTCCAATTCCGTCAGCACCTCTTCGTCATGACAGCCATAGTCCACGCTACCTTGTATAATTTTTCCTTTGCAGGTGCCACAAGCACCATTCCGGCATCCATAGGGCAATGACAATCCTTGCCTTAACGCTGCCTCGAGAATGGTTTCCGTCGATTCCGCGAAAAAAATATGGCCGCTGGGCCTGAGTAGGATCCGGTAAGAACTCATTTAAAACTAATTGATAAAATTGATGAAAAATAAACTATTGATTGCCGGGTGCGGTGATATTGCCATGAGACTGTCTGCCTTGCTCTGGGAGCGATACCACCTGATTGGTTTATGCCGCAACACCGGGAGCTTTGATAAATTGCGTGCACATGGAATCAGCCCGATAGCAGGGGATCTCGATCATCCGGCCAGCCTCGGTAAATTATCCGGGCTGGCACATACGGTTGTTCATCTTGCCCCGCCACCAAAACAGGGGCGTCGCGACACGCGCACCAAACATCTGCTGGCAGCACTGTGTAGCAGGTCAAAAACGAAAGCTGGAATACTACCACAACAGTTTATCTATATCAGCACGAGCGGCGTTTATGGTGATTGTGGTGGTAACTGGGTAAACGAGAGTCATGCCGTCAATCCACGTAATGAACGTGCCTGGCGCAGACTGGACGCGGAGCAACAGGTAAGAAACTGGGGCGTGCGCCATAGTGTTCGGACATCAATATTGAGAGTGCCAGGCATCTATGCCGATAATCGCTTGCCGGTTAAGCGCTTGCAACAAGGATTACCCGCTTTGCTGTCACACGAAGACAGTTACACCAACCATATCCATGCCGATGATCTGGCACGGATTATTGTAGCCGTATTGCGCTACGGAAAATCTGGAAGGATATACCACGCTTGCGATGACTCCTGTCTGAAAATGGGAGATTATTTTGATCTGGTAGCCGATCATTTCGGGTTGCCTCGTCCCCGGAAAATTACTCGCCAGCTGGCGCAAACAGAGCTTTCACCGGAAATGTTGTCATTCGTTCAGGAGTCCCGTCGGTTGACCAATGCACGCATCAAGCAGGAACTACAGGTGCAGCTGTGCTATCCGACGGTTGCAGATTGTCTGGCGACAATTGCAATTTAACTCAATTGTTATCTGACGAATGCCGTAAACCATTGCTATGAATCCGAGTAATCAATAACAGGGAATCAACATGGCAACCATCGCAGCAAAGCAGGCGAAAGTCAAAGAGTTCAGTTTTTTATGGGAAGGCAAGGATAAAAACGGCAAAGCAGTCAAAGGTGAAATGCGTGCAGCCGGGGCAATCGTGGTGAAATCAACCCTGCGGCGACAGGGTATTATGGTAACCAAGGTCGCCAAGGTGCGCGCCAGCGGCAGTATTAACGATAAAGATATCACCCTGTTTACTCGTCAATTG
The DNA here is from genome assembly GCA_032251195.1 of Nitrosomonas sp. Taxonomy (GTDB): domain Bacteria; phylum Pseudomonadota; class Gammaproteobacteria; order Burkholderiales; family Nitrosomonadaceae; genus Nitrosomonas. Next base: position 3,772 of record JAVVEX010000039.1, on the reverse strand, counting down.
GCAACCATGATGAAAGCAGGCGTGCCCCTGCTACAGGCATTTGACATCGTCGGCAAAGGACATAGCAATCGTGCTGTTGGAAAGTTGCTGATGGATATTAAAACCGATGTTGAAACCGGTAGCAACCTGGCGGATGCTTTCCGCAAATATCCGCTGTATTTTGATTCGTTATTCTGCAATCTGGTCGGAGCTGGTGAGGCAGCGGGTATTCTGGATAGTCTGCTCGACCGGCTCGCCACCTATAAGGAAAAAATACAGGCAATCAAAGGAAAAATAAAATCCGCACTGTTTTATCCTATTTCCATTATTGTGGTTGCCTTTGTGATCACGGCGGTTATCATGATATTTGTCATTCCGGCGTTCAAGGAACTTTTTGAAGGATTTGGAGCTGATTTGCCCGCGCCCACCCTGGCAGTCATGGCGGTTTCTGATATTTTTGTGGATTATTGGTGGGCAATATTTGGTGGCGTGGGTGGTGGTCTGTATGCTTTTTTCTACGCTTGGAAACGTTCCCGGCCAATGCAGCGCGTCATGGATCGACTGGCGCTAAGAATGCCTATTTTTGGTGAGGTTATTCGCAAGGCAACCATCGCTCGCTGGTCTCGCACACTTTCAACCATGTTTGCTGCTGGTGTGCCGCTGGTTGAAGCGCTCGACTCTGTTGCAGGTGCCGCCGGTAATCAGGTTTATTACGAAGCAACCAAACAGATTCAGGGAGAAGTCAGCACTGGTAACAGTCTGGTGGAATCGATGACGCTTACAAATGTTTTTCCCAGCATGGTATTGCAAATGGTGGCCATTGGTGAGGAATCCGGCTCGCTCGATGCGATGTTGAGCAAGGTTGCCGATTTTTTTGAAGCGGAAGTAGATGATGCCGTCGAAGCGCTTTCGAGCCTGATGGAGCCCATCATCATGGTTGTCCTGGGCACCCTGATTGGTGGAATGGTGGTCGCAATGTATCTGCCAATCTTTAAAATGGGGCAGGTTGTATAAACTGCTGGAAACATAAATATGTCCATACTGATCAATTCGTTGCAAGATTCACCTACGCATTTTGTTGTATTTTCTGCCATCATTGGGTTGATGCTGGGCAGCTTTCTGAATGTGGTCATTTACCGGTTACCAAAAATGCTGGAACGGGAATGGTTGCAACACTGCGCTGAATTACGTGCGGAAAGAATGGAAGCTGAGCCCGCCTTTAATCTTGCCACACCGCGCTCAAGCTGTCCGCAATGCCAGCATAAAATTGCTGCACTTGAGAACATACCGCTCATCAGCTATCTTTTTTTGCGGGGACGGTGCGCGGGGTGTCAATCCCCCATTTCACTGCGTTATCCCCTGGTTGAAGCATTGACGGGCATCCTCAGCGGTTTCGTTGCCTGGCATTTTGGCTTCGGAATAACGGCGTTTGCAGCGCTCTTCTTTTTGTGGGCAATGATTGCACTGACATTTATCGATATCGATACGCAGCTTTTGCCTGACAGCATCACACAACCCTTGTTGTGGTTTGGCTTGTTATACAATCTCCACGGTGGTTTGACGGATATCCATTCATCTGTAATTGGTGCAATTGCCGGTTATTTGACACTATGGTCCGTGTATTGGGCATTTAAGCTGTTGACCGGCAAGGAAGGAATGGGCTATGGAGATTTCAAGTTGCTGGCGGCAATTGGCGCCTGGCTGGGCTGGCAGTTATTGCCCATGGTGATTTTATTCGCTTCGGTTGTCGGTGCGATAGCAGGTATTACATTGATTCTGATCAATAAACATGTAAAAAATACCACCATTCCCTTTGGCCCATATCTGGCGGGTGGCGGACTCCTGGCGCTGTTCTGGGGGGAACAGATCAATCAGGCTTATTTAACAATGTTCTAACGATTTTTTTGAGTGAGAAGATATCCCATCGAGCCGAAAAACACCCCGCAAGCGACCGGCAACACCGCAGCGTGCCGGCCAGCACGGCCAGAATATTGTTTCTCTACTCCTGTACCTTTCGTTGTTGGCTTGACTGGTGGAATTGGCAGCGGCAAAACAAGGGTGGCGGAATTATTTCGGGGGCAGGGGGTTGATATTATTGATACCGATCAGATTGCACATGATCTGACTCAACCGGGAAGTGCCGCGATCAAACCCATACGCCAGATATTTGGCGAAAGTTTTTTCCTGAAAGACAATACCCTGGATCGGTCTGCCTTGCGCAAACTGATATTTGCGAATGAGCACGCAAGACAACAGCTCGAATCTATCCTGCACCCACTGATCTACCAGGAAACTTTATGTCGTCTGCCTTCCATCCAGTCAGATTATGGTATGCTGGTAGTACCTTTGTTGCTGGAAACGCCAGGTTATCGTAAATTAGTGCGCCGCATACTGGTCGTTGATTGCCCCGAGGCGCTACAGGTTTCCCGTACCATGGCGCGCAGCAAGATCAGTGAAAAAGAGGTGCGCGCAATCATGGCGGCACAATGCACGCGTGCGGAGAGGCTCGATATTGCCGATGATGTTATTACCAATGATTCGGATTTGCACGCCCTGGCAAAACAGATAGCGCCGCTGCACAACAAATATACATCGCTCGGGTCTTTCGTCACAGACTGAGCAACGCACTATAACGCATGCTTACAGCATGGCTTTTCTGCTATGCTGTAAAAATTCAATGTCATTTTACGATCGTGATCTGCTACGAACTGCCACTCAACGAAAAAACTCGTATGTTGTTACGGCTGGAAGATTTATTCAATAAAATAGACTTCTTTGCTGCGGAAGAAACTGCTTTTGATCATCATGCTGCCTTAACACTGCTATTTGAAGTACTCGATGTAACCAGTCGCTCCGATCTTAAATCCGATTTGCTGCAGGAGCTGGACAAGCAACGCGCCATTCTCGAAAATCTACGCCAGAATCCACAGGTATCAGAGGCCGCCCTGGAAGGTTTGTTGCTCGATATCAGATCTGCATTTCGTGGTTTGCTGGATATTTCTGGCAGGATTGGCAGCCATCTCCGGGATGACGAATGGCTGATGAATATCAAGCAACGTATGGGTATTCCCGGAGGCGCATGCGAGTTTGATCTGCCTGCCTACCATTACTGGTTGCAGATAAAATCCGACATGCGCAAGGCAGACCTCGGGAAATGGATTGAGCCATATGCACCCATTCGTGGCGGTATTGATATTGTGCTGAATATACTCAGAAACAGTGGCAGGACATTTAGTTATACCGCTGATCAAGGGTTATTTCAGCAGACTGGTTCAGAGCATCAGGCACATCTGCTGCGATTGCATATTGATGAAAACTTGCCTTGTATCCCAGAGATCAGCGCAAACAAGTACGCACTCAATATCCGTTTCATTCCTATTGAAACAACTCATAAAACAATTGTTTATGAAGAAAACTTTACTTTCGATCTTACGTTCTGTCGTTTGTAATCAGGATTAATTCAATGCAAGCACCGTTAAAAAAAGCGCACATTGTCAACTGCCCGCAATGCGGTGAATTTGTTACTTGGACAGCATCAAGCCGGTTCCGTCCATTTTGTTCGGAACGTTGCAAGATGCTCGATCTGGGGCAATGGGCAGCTGAGGATTATCGTGTTTCCTCTGATTCAAAGATAAATATGCCTCTGAACTATTTTCAGTAATTTCTGCCAAATGCTTTTAGATCAACGATATAGGGAGTTGAATCATGAGAGGACTGGGAACTAATTTGCTGGATTGGCAGAAACGGTATGGAACGGAAGAAGCTTGTGCGCAGGCGCTGACGCAGCAACGCT
>JAVVEX010000038.1:0-16582 GCA_032251195.1 Nitrosomonas sp. | reverse complement strand
TTTTCATGGTGCGCCCCTCTTTTTACATACCGATACACATTGGACGCTCAATTCAACAATTAATTGCGACATAGCCATAAATAAGGTTTACACGCAGAAATGATCAGGTAACGTACGATACGTTGACACAGAGATTTTGTTTCATGTATCCGAGCAGGCTGCTCGCAATCCACTCCGAGCAGAGCTTTTTTGAAACTTATCGTATCGAGTCTGCAGATTCAATAATGATGTGCTTGTTGTTGTTTTTCTGGCAGTTCAATCTCACCCGTAAATACGGTTTCCGCCGGCCCCGTCATCCATACTGGCCGGGCTTCCCCTTGCCAGCGGATGCGGAGGTTGCCACCAGAGGTACTGACAAGGACATCGTTATCCAGTTTTCCAAGCAAAATACCACAAACTGTTGCAGCACAAGCACCGGTGCCGCAGGCCAGCGTTTCTCCCGCGCCACGTTCAAATACACGCAACCTGATATGGGAGCGATCAGTGATTTGCATATAGCCAGCGTTGACACCGTTGGGGAAATGCGGGTGGGTTGCAATCACGGGGCCGTCACTGGCAATCGGTGCTTGCTCGATATCGGGTACGATCTGTACGGCATGGGGGTTGCCCATGGATACGGCACAGATTTCAATCTGTTTACCATTAACGGCAAGTGGGTAGATGAGCGCACGCTGGCTTGCGTTAAAGGGAATATCCACTGGCTCAAACCGGGGAATACCCATATTGACCGATATTGCGCCATCTGCTTCCAGCGTGGGTGTAATAATTCCCTGGAGTGTTTCAACCCGGATTGTTTTTTTGTCAGTTAATCCCTGCTCATGCACAAAGTACGCAAAGCAGCGCGCGCCATTACCGCACTGTTCGACTTCTTCGCCGTCGGCATTGAATATTCGGTAGCGAAAATCGGCTTCACCGCAGGCTTTTTCCACCAGCAATAACTGATCGAAACCAATACCGAAGTGACGGTCTGACAAATAACGGATTTGTTGCGCGTCCGGTACAAAAGTCTGGCGAATGGCGTCAATAACGATAAAATCGTTACCCAAGCCCTGCATTTTCGTGAACCTTATTTTCATAAATGTAATATTATTTTGATAGACTTCTGTATTTGCTTTAAGGGCGTTCCTGAACCATTCGGAATTTTAAACAAGATCAGCCACAAATAAAACATGTTGGCACGGCATGTGGTTTAATATGAGCAACAAAGTGTAGTACAACTCACGGATTCCTGCTGTGTCCTTAACATAGAGCTTTCATCCGGGCAGGAAGGAACCGGGCTCTGCTGTTAATATCTAACCGGACGGGACTAAGCGCAAAAACGGTTGCTTGCTATGTCCGCGCATGCCAGCAGGGCTTATCGCAGTGATTCCCGTATAGCGCAATACTTGACCGCGTGCTGGCTTGCAAAGAATTTTCCGGGTACCCAATTCAAAATCAGAGGTTATCAAAATATGAAACATGTTTGTGTGTTGCCCCGTATTGTCGGGATACGCGGGTTTACTTTGTTGGAATTACTGGTGGTTATGGTCATTATCGGGTTATTGGCCGCCTATGTTGGACCTAAATATTTTTCCCAGGTGGGTAAATCAGAAGTCAAAATGGCGCAAGCACAGATTGATTCTCTTGAGAAAGCCCTGCATCAATATCGGCTGGATGTTGGGCATTACCCAAGCACCGAACAGGGCTTGAATGCGTTGCTCGCCAATCCCGGAAATGAACCGAGGTGGCAGGGCCCCTATTTGAGCAAGCGTCTGCCGGCAGATCCGTGGAATAATCCTTACCAATACAAATATCCGGGTGAGCAGAGCGATTTTGATCTGTTATCGTTTGGTAAGGATGGCCAGCCGGGTGGATCGAGTGAAAATGCGGATATAACCAACTGGTAGCAGGCGAACCGTCTCGCGATTATGCGTTACCAGGTTAAGGCATTGCTGGCCAAGCAGGGAACTGTATCGCTGGAGATGGAGGCGGACAGCGAGGCTGAAGTGCGTAAGCAGATCAGTGCGCAAGGGGGAATTGTGCTCAGTGTGCGGCATAATTTTCGGGGATTGCTGCCCAGTTTTTCCAGTACACGTTTTCCACTGCCAAATTTTTCCCAGGAGTTACTGGCTTTGCTGAATGCTGGTCTTAGTCTGGTGGAAAGCATCGAAACACTGGCTGAGAAAGAAGAAGATAAAGCAGTGAGCGAATTGCTGCGCAATCTGTTGACACGATTATATGAAGGTATGACATTTTCACGTGTATTGGAATTCCATCCACAAGCATTTCCAGCATTGTATATTGCCACGGTTCGGGCAAGTGAACGTACGGGCGATCTTGCTGAGGCGTTGACACGCTATCTTGTTTATCAAACACAAATGGATTTGGTGCGCAAGAAACTGGTGGGAGCATCGATTTATCCCGTACTGCTGTTAGCGTTGGGCTTACTGGTTTCGGTTTTCTTGCTGGTGTTTGTCGTACCCAAATTCAGCGCAATTTATGAAGATATTGGCACGGACTTGCCGTGGATGTCGATGCTCTTGATCCAATGGGGGCATCTCGTACAGGAAAATGGCTGGACGCTGGCAACCATCGCTATATCAATACTGGCCGTGGTTGCCTATACATTTTCCCGATCTCATGTCCGGGCGCGGTTACTGCAGGCGTTATGGCGCATACCTGCTGTTGGAGAAAGAATGCGGGTGTATCAGCTTGCGCGATTTTACAAAACACTGGGCATGTTATTGCGTGGTGGAATTCCTGTTACACAGGCGCTGGAGATGGTCAGTAATCTGTTGCAGCCCCATTTTCGTCCAAGAGTCACAACTGCGGCAGCGTTGATTCGGGAAGGAAAAACAATCTCGGAAGCCATGCAAAGCGCTGAATTGACCACTGCGGTTGGCAGTCGTATGTTACGCGTCGGAGAACGCACGGGCATGATGGGCGACATGATGGAGCGCATCGGTAATTTTCATGATGAAGAGATCAATCGCTGGGTCGAATGGACAACCAAACTGATAGAACCGCTACTGATGGCGGTGATCGGAACTGTTATCGGTGGCATCATCATACTCATGTACCTTCCCATTTTTGAACTGGCGGGCAGTATCAATTGAACCAGACAGATGTCATGCCTTCAGCCTCTCCGGTAATTGATCCGCAGCAGATTCTGCTGGCGCGCGAACAATCTGCCATTCGCGGGACTTCCTTGATCAAAGCGCTGGAAGAGAATTTTTCGGGTACGCAGGAAGAATTGACTGCCGCACTCGGCAAGGTGCTGCACATGCCGGTGCTGGCAATGCAGGATATGCATGCCGCAGCACCTGTTTTTGATCTGCTGTCCTTTGCCGATGCGGTCAAACAGGAATGTGTATTGCTGAAAAAGAATGCCACCTACCTACTGGCAGTCAGTAACCCGTTCCACCCGGGACTGCGTGCTTGGGTAGAAGAATTTATTTCGGTAAATGCATCGTGGTATCTGGTGCATCCAGCCGATCTGGCAGCATTTTTTACGCAACAGGAAGCCAGCATGCGGGCAATGGACAACGTGCTTTCTTCTTCACAGGAAAATCTGTTGCATGCTGGTATCGAGGAGCTGTCGCTCAAAACCATCCATGAGGGTACCAGCCAGGTCGTGCGTCTGGTGCAATCCACCTTGTACGATGCGCATAAATCGCAGGCCAGCGATATTCATCTTGAAACCGCGCCAGGCGCACTATCGATCAAGTATCGCATTGACGGAGTCTTGTCCACGATTGGCGTAATGCAAGGTGTGGATCTCGCCGAACAGGTCATTTCGCGGATCAAGGTCATGTCTGATCTTGATATTGCGGAGCGTCGCATCCCTCAGGATGGCCGTTTCAAGGTAAAGATCCAGGGGCGGGAGATTGATTTTCGCGTCTCCATCATGCCCAGTATCTTTGGTGAGGATGCCGTGCTGCGGATACTTGATCGGCAGGCGTTGACCGATCATGTTGATGGCCTGACATTAAATCAGCTTGGTTTCGATCATGCCGCCATCACCAGCATTCGCCACCTCAGCTCCGAGCCTTACGGTATGCTGCTGGTGACGGGGCCAACCGGCAGCGGCAAGACAACTTCACTCTATGCGGCTATTTCGGAAGTCAACCATGGCCATGACAAGATCATTACCATTGAAGATCCAATCGAGTATCAATTGCCGGGTGTACTGCAAATTCCCGTCAATGAAAAGAAGGGACTGACATTCGCACGTGGCCTGCGCTCCATTCTGCGGCATGATCCCGATAAAATCATGGTCGGTGAAATCCGTGATGCCGAGACTGCCCAGATCGCCATCCAGGCGGCGCTTACCGGTCATTTGGTTTTTACAACCGTACATGCCAATAATGTATTTGACGTCATTGGACGTTTTGCCCATATGGGGGTGGATCCTTACAGCTTTGTATCGGCGTTGAATGGTATCGTCGCGCAGCGCTTGGTGCGGGTGTTGTGTGCGCATTGCACGGTTGTAGACCAGCCTGATGATGAAACGATTGAAACTTCTGGTATTTCACTGGAAGAAGCAGCGCAGTTTCATTTTCAGACATCCAAAGGCTGTGGACAATGCCGGGGCAGTGGGTATCGGGGGCGTGATGCTATCGCGGAAATTTTATTGTTGAACGACGAAATCCGGGAATTGATCGTCGCTCAGGCACCTATTCGCCGCATAAAAGAAGCTGCGCGCAATAACGGTACGCGCTTCTTGCGTGAAGCAGCTTTGAATATGGTCAAATCCGGGCAAACCAGTTTACAGGAGGCAAATCGTGTCACGATTGTGGCGTGATCAATTACAGGTTTTTTTGGCGCCAGACCAGGTGATTGCAGTTGGACAGTCGCGCGGGTTCAAGCCAGTACAATTATTTCGGCAGCACGCCGCTTGTACGTTAACGACTGATCCGAGTGCGAAGCCGTTGCCATGGGAATTACCAGTCAATCAGCTTGAACAACTCCTGGAGCAACTCGCTACAGAAATAAAACCGGGCACCGAGTTACAGGTAACGCTGGCAGATGATTTTGTGCGTTACAGCATAGTTGCGCCGCAAGCTGCTCTGGCGAACCCTGACGAACTGCTTGCCTATGCTGGTTTTCAGCTGCGCGAGATCTATGGTGAGCGCGTGGATGAATGGGTGTTGGGTATAAGTAACTGGGATCCGCTGAATGGCGGATTATGTGCTGCCATTCCGCTTGAATTGCTGGCAGCGCTTGAGCATTTTGCCGTGCGTCACAAATTGAAGCTGAAGCAAACCGAACCCTATCTTGCTGCAGTACTCGATTATTGGTCAAAAAAACTACCTTGCGATCAATTGTGGTTTGTACTGATCGAAACCAACCGCTTTTGCCTGGTATTGATGCGGGACGAGCGCTGGCAGTGTATTCGCAATCAGCGGGTTATCAGTAACCTTGAGCAGGAGTTGCTGTCCGCACTCGAACAGGAAGCTGTCCTGTCCGGGCAGTCTGTGAACGCCAGCCAGATACAGGCGGTGAAGGTTTTTGCACCTGCTGTTGCCGAGTGGCAGCTATCTCGCATACAAGGCTGGCATTTTGAGCGACTATCTCTGCGAGAAGATCAGCCAGTTCCCGCCTGTTTTCCGCGTGTGGATCTGTCAGATAACCATATGGGTGTGTATGCGTAGCCTCAAACTGAGATTTCCTTATCAAGGACAGCAAGTAAGCGCCATTGATTATTTGCTGTTGGGACTTGGCGTGCTCGCACTGGTCGTTGTGTTCTTTCAGCTCAAGATTACCATGGGTAAAGTGGCAAAATGGGAAATGCGCGAGGCGCAGCTGCTTAAACAACAAAAACAGCGCGTATCGCCGAGAACGGTATCGACGCGCGTCACCCAGGTCACGCAACAGGAAGTAAAGCAAGCCGGGGACATTATCAGTTGGCTCAACCTGCCATGGGAACCGGTATTTGATTCGCTGGAAATGGCAGCGAGCAAGGATGTCGCATTACTGTCGTTGCAGCCTAACGCTGCCAGCCACGCAATTCGTATTTCCGGTGAGTCAAAAAATCTGCAAGGGGTAATTGAATACGTCGAAGCCCTGGAGCGGGAGCCGGTATTTAAAAATGTCCATCTGGTCAATTATCGGGTCAGGCAGGATCATCCACGGCGTCCGGTTAGTTTCCTGATTGCCCTTACCTGGAGTGATTCAATCTAGCATGGCGCAATTCAATGTAAATAACTGGATGATCAGACTGCGCTGGCGTCTTGCCTGTCTGGGTAATCCCGGAAAATTGGGTGCGGGCATGCTGGCGCTGGCGCTGGTAGTGGTATTTGCTGCGATTTTGCCACAGGAAAAAACTAAAAATACCTTGAAAAACAAGGTAAAAACTGCACGCAGCATACAAGCCAGCTCTCCGGAACAGATAAAATTAAACGATGACCAGGCGTTGCAGGTATTTTATGATTTTTTCCCACGCAGTGACTCTTCGGCTTTTTGGGTTAATGAGCTGGACAAGATCGCCAAAAACCGTGGCATTGAAGTCATCCGGGGGGATTATCGTCTAGTACTGGAAAAAGAGGCGAAGCTGGCGCGCTACGAAATTCAGTTACCGGTGCGAGGAAGCTATCCACAACTTCGCGCTTTCATTGCCGATGCATTGCAGATGATACCTGCCTTGGCATTGGCGAGTGTTGCCATCAAGCGCGAGAATATCCAGACTGGCAGAATCGACGCCAACCTTGGTATGTATCTATATTTGAATGATTATTGAATCTATCTCTACTTGTCCTGTGTTATTCACGATTACCTGTTTTGTTATTTATGATTCGGAGCTGAAACATGGCTGGCCTGCCAGTACGTAACCTAATTTTGTGGGGCGCGCTGGCTGCTACCTTGCTGGCGGTCATTGCGATAGATGAGGAGTCCGAAGAATTGCTGGTGGATAACGCAGCAGAGGCGGTGCTGCCCACCCGTAATGTTGACAGGCGCGTACGCACTTCTGACAACCGGTCCAACCAGTCACTTCCGGTTGATCAACTGGGGAAACGCACTTTCAAAGCGGAAGCGGATGATATCTTTGCCGTCAATTCCTGGCAACCAGCACCCTCAAATGTCATGAAAAGGGTAGGAGAGGATGGAGAGGATGGAGAGGGTGGAGAAGCTGGAAATAATCCATTTACTGCCAGTAAGCAACCGCCCGCTGCTGCTCCCGTTGCGCCCCCGCTACAAATCACATATCTCGGCCGGATCAGTCATGGCGGTGTCACACGTGTTTTTCTAGCGCATCAGGATAAAAATCATGCAACCAAAGTGGGAGAACGTATTGATGGGCTGTATCGTCTGGACGGTATCCGCGATGATGCGATCGAATTGACCTATTTGCCGCTGGGTATCAAACAAAAACTTTTAATTAATGAGAAAACACCCGGAAAAACCTGATGAGTGCCAGTAAAAATATTTTGATGTGTTTGTTGTTTGTCTGGCTGGCTGGTTGTGCGAGCTATACCACAAAAAATCCTTCTTTTCTGCTGGGTAACCAGTTGATTGCGGAAGGACAATTTGAAGCCGGTTTTAGCGAATTGCAACGGGCTGCCGACGAAGAACCAGAAAACAAGGAGATTCGTACAGTCTTGATGCGAGAACTGGACTCGGTAACCGGGCAATTGCTACTCGAGGCAGACAATGAACTGCTGGCGGGGAACACTGATGTGGCCGAACAGATCTATTTGCGCATACTTAAAATTGTACCGAATAATGAACGCGCCATTGCCGGACTGGGAGCGGTTACCCTGGACAGAAAGCATGTTGGGCAAGTCAATCAGGCCAGAGGGTTGTTGGCAAACAGCAATGTTGAGGCGGCAGAAAAAATTATCCGCAGCGTCCTTGCCGAAAATCCGGCGCAAGCAGACGCCAGACAGCTGGTCGACGAGCTGAGTGAACGTATCGCACGGGCTGAAATATCACAATTGTCACTGGTCTCGGCTTTCCGTCAGCCGATTACCATGGAATTTCGAGATGCGCCATTAAAGACCATTTTTGAATTGATTTCGCGGACTGCAGGCATCAATTTTGTATTCGACCGGACTGTGCAGCAGGAAACCAAAACTTCAATTTTCGTGCGTGATAACCCGATCGAGGATGTGTTGAAGCTCATTCTCCTGACGAACCAGCTTGCGTATAAGGTGCTCAACGAAAATTCCCTGCTGATTTATCCGGATACGCCTGCCAAACAAAAAGACTATCAGGAGCTGGTGATACGCAGTTTTCATGTCAATAATACTGATGTCAAACAGATGGTGGCGATGGTGCGCGGATTGGTCAAGGCTCGTGATATTTATGTCAATGAACGGCTTAATCTGTTCATCATGCGTGACACACTGGAAATGATCCGGTTGGTGGAGCGGCTGGTTACCATCAACGATTTTCCTGATCCTGAAGTGATGCTGGATGTCGAAGTACTGGAAATCAACCGTAACAAGGTACTTAACCTTGGTCTGGATACGCCGACCAGTGCTACTTTCAGCGGAACGCCCGGAGTGGGTAATGTTGCAGGAATTGCTGTAACCAAATTAAGTCAAATCAATGCTGACGGACTGCGTAATTTTACGATTGGGAATAATGTTGTGCTTAATTTAAGGAAACAATTGACAGCAAACGAAATTCTGGCCAATCCGCGCATCCGTGTGAAAAGTCGCGAGAAAGCCAAAATATTAATTGGCGATAAAATTCCTATTTTCTCTTCAAATGCAACGGCAACCGGTGTTGTATCGCAAAATGTTACCTTTCTTGACGTTGGTCTCAAGCTGGAGGTTGAACCCGTTATTTCGTTGAATAGTGAAGTTTCCATAAAAATTTTGCTGGAAGTCAGTACGCTTGGCGCAAGAGAGTCGTCTGGCACGACCACCGCTTTCAGGATAGGCACCCGAACAGCCGAGACACTGCTTTCCTCGCGGGACGGCGAGACTCAAGTGCTGGCAGGGCTAATTCAGGATCAAGACAAAAGAGGGCTTGCGGGAATAGCTGGCTTGGTGGATATTCCTGTGTTGGGTAGATTATTCGCCAGTCAAGAGCTTACACGCGACAAAACAGAGATTATCCTTTTGATTACTCCGCGTATTGTTCGTAACATTATTCAACCGAATAATTTTGAGAACGAGTTTCATTCCGGCACTGTCAGTGCCGCTGGCAGCATTCCAGTCAATATCCATAAGACTGCGCCACAATCGTTGAGTTTACTACCCGGCAGCGGTGGGGGCGCAGGTGGTCTGGGAGGTGGCAATGTTTTCGAACGGGCTTTGCGTTCCAGAGACACCGACGGGGCTGCCAGTCCTTTTGAAACAGCTGCCATGCAAGCACGTTCACCCATTCCGACACTCAATCTGCAGGTACCGGCCAGCGTGGCAATTGGGCGTGAATTTACCGCCTCGGTACGCCTGATTACGCAAAATACCCAGGTGACCGGAGAGGTCGATCTGACTTACGATCAGGATGCGCTGGAGTTAAAGGATGGCGCGGAGAACTCAGGTTCGCGCACGCTCAAGCTGGGTCGCGAACAACAGACGGGGATGACCAGTATCTTGCGCTTCAAGGTTATTGGCGCCAACACTGGTACAACCACCGTTTCAGTCGATAGTGTGCGGGTGCAGGATGAAAATGGAGAGACGATTGATGTTCAGCCACCGCCTGCGGCCAACATCACGCTGCAGTAAGAGTAATGTATTCACAATCCATTAATAACCATGGGTTTACATTAATTGAGTTGATGATTGTAGTGGCAATCATGGCTATCCTGGCATCGGCAGCCATGCCGTTGCAGGAAATGGTGGTCAAGCGGGAAAAAGAACAGGCGTTGCGTACCGCTTTACGGCAGATTCGTACTGCCATTGATGCTTACAAACTGGCGGCTGACGAAGGCAAGGTGGAAAAAAAAGCGGATGAAACGGGGTATCCCCGCAAGCTGGAAGATCTCGAAGCAGGGGTGGCAGATATCAAAATTCCAGATAAGAAAAAGATTTTTTTCATGCGCCGATTGCCGCGTGACCCCATGTTTGAAGACCCTGATGTGCCTGCGGCAGAAACCTGGGGCAAACGCAGTTATGAGAGCCCACCTGATAATCCCGATGAAGGAGAGGATGTCTTTGATGTCTATTCTTACTCAGAGCGGAAAGGTTTGAACGGTATTCCTTATAACAAATGGTGAACATGCGCAAACAAGCAGCATTTTTTGCCGAACGCGGGTTTACCCTGATCGAGCTGTTGGTGGTCATGGCAATCATCGCTACCTTATTAAGCATCGTGGCGCCACGCTATTTCACCTCGGTTGATCGCGCCAGAGAAACGGTCCTCAAGCAAAATCTCAGCATCATGCGTGATTCAATTGATAAGTATTTTGCAGATACCGGAAAGTATCCCCAGGATCTGCAACAGTTGGTAGATGAGCGTTACATTCGCGCCATTCCGCTTGATCCCGTTACAGAGCAGGCAGTCTGGATAGAAATACCGCCGCCTGATGAGGAAATGGAAGGTGTATATGACGTTCGCAGTACTTCGGACAAGCAGGCACTGGATGGAACTTTCTATGAAAAGTGGTAAGGCGCGTGCGTAGCAGTAAAACACAGGGTTACATCTACATATGGACGTTATTTGCCACCATGCTGGCAGGCGTGATGCTCGCTGCCGCAGGAGAGATATGGCAAACCACTTCACAAAGGGAAAAAGAGCTGGAGTTGCTTTTTATTGGTGATCAGTTTCGTCTGGCAATTACGTCCTATCACGATGCTGCTCAGGGAGGGACAGCCACCAGCCGTTATCCTGAGACATTGGAACATCTTCTCGAAGATAAACGTGGGCCAAAACCATTGCGGCACTTGCGGAAAATTTTTCTCGATCCGATGACCAACAGATTTGAGTGGGGGGTGGTCGAACAGGAAAGTGGTGGAATTACCGGTGTTTATAGCTTGTCTACTTTGCAACCCATCAAACGTGGCAACTTTCCTAAAGCGTATTCGCAATTCGAAAAAGCACAAAACTATCAGGATTGGCAATTTGTACATGCGGAGGCTGCTTCAGCGAAGAGTATTAATGATCGTGACGCCTCTCAGTCTCCCGGCAGTTCTTCCAATCCTTTTGAGCGGCCTGCTACCAGTCCTGTTGATAATCCGTTTTCCCAGCCACCTTCACCAGAGAGGCGTAATCCATTTGAAAATAGATAAGGACATTTTTAGGAAACCGGATTTTGTCACAATACACTGCTGCTTGCGCCTCGTTTTGCTTAAAACTTTGAATTTTTAGAAGTGTCTGCCAGTAAACCTGCGGGGATGATTCTGATATACCGTAAAATAAGAACCGGGCGAGCACATTGCCGGTCTTTATCAGTATGGGGTGCCACTAAGATTGAAACAGGATTAAATAAATGAACATTAAAATAATTATGTTGGGATTGTTGTTTGGTCTGGCGGGATGTGCGCCGTTACCAAAAGTGGATGGCCGAACCGGATCCAATCCGGGAATAAATCAGAGTCCGGATAAGATTGCCGGTGAGACTGGTACGATCCTGACAGAAGATATACTGTTTGATTTTCTGCTGGCAGAAACAGCATTACAGCGCGATCAGCTGGATGTTGCCGCAGAAAGCTATGCCAGATTGGCGCGTGTAACCCGGAATGCGAGATTTGCTGAACGGGCGGCTGATGTTGCCTTGCGTGCCCAGCAACCAGCCCTGGCGCGTGAGGCGATTGATTTGTGGTCGGCGCTTGAGCCACAATCGCAACATGCGCATCAGGCTGCGGTTATTTTGTTCGTCGGCACCGGTCAATTAAATAAAGCGCGTCCTCATCTCGAAAAATTGCTGGTTTTTCAGAAAGAGGAGGTTGGGAACTCTTTCCTCCAGCTTAACAAGCTATTGTCCCGTCATCCTGACAAACAAGAAACATTAACACTGGTCAGGCGGCTGGCGCGGTCTTACGACGATCTGCCAGAAGCGCATTTTGCGGTTTCCCAGGCTGCCTGGGCAGCAGATCATCTGACGCTTTCATCCGACGCCATGAAAAAGGCGCTTAAGTTAAAGCCAGAATGGGAAATGGCCGCGATTCACCAAGGACGCATTCTGCAAAGGCTCGATAACCCGGCTGCCATCAAATTTTACCAACGCTATCTTGCCCAGTATCCAAAAGCCAATGATTTGCGGATTGCTTATATCCGTGCGTTGATGAGTAACAAAGCATTCAGCCCGGCACGCGAACAATTTCACCGGCTGGAAGAAGAAAACACCTCCAATCCGGATATTGCGCTTGCGATCGGTTTGCTTTCTGCTGAATTGAATGATTACGACAATGCGGAGCTGTATTTTAAAAAAGCGCTTGAACTGGGATTTGAAGACACCAATTCAGTCAACTTCAATTTAGGGCGTATTTATGAGACTTCGCAACGTAACAGTGAAGCAATGGATTCTTATCGCAGAGTAACCGGTGGAGAGCGCTATGTGCCCGCGCAAATACGCTATGCTTTTCTAATGGCCGGAGAGGAAGGGCTGATTCCTGCCAGACAACATCTGCAAACAATCCGTTATTTTGATGAAGAACAACGTCTGCAACTGATACTTTCCGAAGCACAGCTATTGCGGGAGCAGGGAGCAACGCTTGAAGCGTATGAATTGCTCAGTATGCAGTTGAGCGCGCATCCGAAGCAGCCTGAAATACTTTATGACCGGGCATTGATTGCCGATAAACTTGGCAAACTGGATGTGCTTGAACAGGATCTGCGCAAACTGATCGAATTAAGACCAGATAGCGCTCATGCCTATAATGCGCTCGGTTACAGTCTGGCTGAACGTGGTTTGCGTTTACCGGAAGCGCTTTCCCTGATTGAGAGAGCCATCGAGTTATCTCCAGGTGATCCCTACATCATGGACAGCTTGGGGTGGGTACATTATCGTATGGGTAACCTTCAAAAAGGACTTGATTATTTGAATACGGCTTTTGCCGCGCGACCAGACCCGGAAATTGCCGCTCATCTGGGCGAGCTGCTGTGGGTAAATGGCCAGACCGAAGAGGCCACGCAGATATGGCAATCGGCGCTGGACAGCCATCCGGGAAATGAAGCACTGCAGGAAACCATGAAGCGTTTTATGCCTGATCATTGACGTTGATATGCAACCGATTGATTCCATTACAGTCTGCACAAAAAACCGGAATTCAGGAAATCAACTGTCGGTACAAAGCCGGTGCAATTTCAACCAGCCGTTCGGGTTGACTTACAATAGCATGGCCACCGCGACCAAACAAATAAGGAAAGTAATGCTTCGCTTCATCATCGATGGTAATGCCAAACAACCGCAAGCCGTTGCGTCTTGCTTCCAGGATGGCCTGCCGGGTGTCCTCGATACCATAGCGGCCTTCATAATGATCGAGATCATTTGGCTTGCCATCGCTCAATAACAGCAGCAGGCGGTGACGTTCCGGGCAAGAAGCCAGTATGTTGCTGGCATGGCGTAGCGCTGCGCCCATGCGGGTATAATAACCAGGCCGTAATGCCGAGATGCGGGATAATGTTTGCTGATTAAACGGAGATGAAAATGCTTTTATGGTTGAAAATTTCACGTAATGGCGTTTACGTGAGGTAAAGGTGTAAATCGAGAAGCGGTCACCACAAGTGGCAATGCTGGTTGCCAATGCGATCAATGCCGATTTCTCGGTATCCAGAATTCGCTGATTATTGATCCAGCTATCCGTTGAGAGCGACACATCCACCAGGATCAGCACAGCCAGATCACGCGCCTGTTCTCGTGCAGACAGATATAAACGGTCAGAGCCGCTGCCGTTTGCGGCACGGTCGGATTGGTCACGCACAACAGCATCCAGATCCAGTTCCACTCCATCCAGTTGGCGATGCAATATCGTTTTTTGTGGTCGGAAGGCCTCAAATTGGCGGCGAATCCGGCGAATCTGTTGTTTGGTTTTGTCGTCAGGCGCCCAATGTTCACCATGTGCACTGGCAACTTGGCACAACACCTGGCAATGGTGGGCGTGATATCGCTTATGACGATAATCCCATTCAGGGTAAGTTAATTGTGCAAAAATAGCGGTTGGATCGACATCACCTGGTGCGAGGTCAAGGTCAAATTTCAATAACGTTGCCGCAGGCCGCTGGTGCGTTGTGATCGCCAGCTCTTCCATCGATTCGGCAACATTGCGAGCAGTCGTTTCTTCATCATCTTCTACTGGCCGATTGAGATTGACCATTTCCGACCAGGTTATGAGTTTCTCAAAACGGTTAAGTAGCAGAGGGTCGTCTCGCTCGCTTTGCTCAAATTTATTGCGCTGGGCTTTTTTAACACGTTTGTCTGCTGTGTTGCTTTCTGGCTGATTCGAACGATCTTCCGCAGTGCACTGGGTAGAATCCAGTTTGTGGCGTGGGCTGGACGCTACTTCTCCCCATAATGGAACCGGTAGAAACGTGTGATAACCTCTCGCAGCGTGGCAATCACTAAAATCAACCGTTCGCTCGCACATACGTGTGAACCATGCCGCTGCCCCTGCATGATTGCAAGTCCCACCCAATAACCCGAGAATAACACTTTCAACCATTTGTTCCTGTGTCGGAAGTTTGCGGCGTGGCCTTGACTGGAGTAATTGTGCGCAAAGCATATCGTAGCTGCGCTTCAAACCAGGGTAACGTTCAGTAATATGAATGCTGGTCCAGTAAGCCCGATGCAGAAACAGAAGGTCCGCTTGTAAAGGATCGATATCCGTTGGAAACGATCGGGTATGCTCTCCTGGCGTAAAAAAAGCGGCAAGCCAGAAATAGAGTTGCCGATTAAGTGATTGCTGTGGATAGAGGCAGATACTGTCTGGCAGTAATATGCGTTCAGCGGTTAAGGTTGCAAGGGGAAGCTTCTCGTGATCGTAACCAAGCTTCTGTTTCCAGTTCAGGCGATGGTGAGTGGTGCGCGGCATTCCCGCAGTCAGCAGCATACCGGGATCTCCTCCCAGGCCACGGAAAAAAATACATAGCGAGGAATGGACGGATGCCAGGGTAACGCCTGCGGCAGGGTAGGCGGGATAGCTTCCAGCGGCCTGTTCTGTCAGGTGATTCCAGTAACGACCAACCTGTTCTTCCAGCTCCAGCCAGTGCCACTTGATTTTTATTTGTAGTCCTCTTCTTGATAGTGTGGAAGGGATCTTTGCAAGCCTCTATTTTTAGAGATTCCTTCGGCGATATGCGACAAATACCTACATGTTTTCATCAGTGCGTTATTTTACGAAATTTGTGGATGATGGCAAATACCAGCGCGATGATCACGGGAATTGCGACACCTGTTGCCAATTCGACATTGATCCCGACCCCGGCGGCTTTGATTGCTTTGAGTCCATAGCCGGTGATGCCGAGCAGATAATAGCTTAATACGACAACAGATAAGCCTTCCACGGTCTGCTGCAAGCGTAATTGTAAGTGTGCCCGGTTATCCATGGATTTCAGAAGATCACGAATCTGTGATTCCATCGAAATATCCACTCGTGTGCGCAGCATGGAGGTGGCGCGTTCGACGCGCAGGGATAGTATTTCAAGTTTGGAACGTACCAGATCAAATGTTCCCATGGCCGAAGTGACGCGCTGCTTGCGGTATTCATAAAGCATTTGCAGTCCCTCAATACGCTCTTCACGCAATTCGGCGATACGTTGCTGCATGATCATATGGTAGGTTTGCGAAGCACTGAAACGGTGACTGGATTGCGCTGATATCTTTTCGATTTCCGAGGCAAGCCTGGTTAACTTCACCAACAATGTTTGCTCGTCTTCAATGCTGTTGAGAGCGGTATTGGTTGTAATCAAGTCAGCCAGCTGATCTTCGTACTGCTCCAGATGAGGGATAACATTGCGCGTCATGGTCAACGGCAAAATCGCCAGCATCCGATAAGTTTCGATCTCCAGCAAACGCTGTACCAGCCTGCCGACTTGGCGACTGCGCAGATTGTCATCATGAATCAGTATTCGGGTAAATCCGTCCGGGTGAATCTGGTTATCACTCCAAACACTTGCGCTACCAGCAGAAACCTTTGAGCCAATGACCATGTTAGAGGCAAACAGCGCGGCCAGTTCACTTAAACTGCGGCTAGGGCGTCTGCGGTCATCCAGCGCAACATGAGTGGCAACCAGCACCTCTCCGGGTAAGCGCGCCAGCCAGTCCTGCGGAACATGCGTGATGGCGGGTGTGGCAAAGGGAACTTCAAACAGGTCAGTGTGATAGAAAGTATAGGCCGAATATTCTGTATGCCGCTCCCAGCGCATACGTAAATCTCCAAGATCGACGCTGATCTGATCAAAGCTGCTGTTGGGAATTCTGACATTGAATTGTTTGCAGAGATCAATGATTAGATCACGCTCACGGCTGGCCCATTGTCGGTCGGATAGCAATACCAGGTGCGAGAGTTGCAGCGGAATGCTGATCAGTTCGTAAATATCAGCGTTAAGTTCCGCATGGAGTACCCGCCGTTCGGCGTATTCCTCAATACCTAACAGATTTTTTTCAATTAATTCGTTTGACATGGGTTTTCAATTTTTTACTAGGGTCTGTTGACGTTTCAAGGTAAGTATATAATAGATAGAAACAAACTCGTAGTATTGGGATTCCTATACC
>JAVVEX010000037.1:0-16604 GCA_032251195.1 Nitrosomonas sp. | reverse complement strand
ATGGCATCGAATGATTGATCGTCTCGGTCGAAATATCACACCAACTTTCTGTTTTTTATCAGCTCTTGGGAAAACAATGCAATTTCAACAATTAATTGTGACATAGCCTTTTATTTTCTTTTTCAAACTGATTTACCCATTCAGCCTCGCCAATCATCCGGATTCTCGCATGGCTGCCGCAGCGGGAGGGTGTATCCTGGTTGAAACCGAAGCGCTTAAATCCGTCAATGCATTTGAAAGTATTCATGATGCGCTGATCGATGATTGCACTCTGGCCGCCAGAATCAAGCAGGCCGGCCATAAAACCTGGATCGGCCTGAGCCATGGTGCATACAGCCATCGGAGCTACGGTAATCTCGCACAAATCTGGAATATGGTTGCACGAACGGCGTTTACGCAGCTCAACTATTCATTAACGCTATTGCTGGCATGCACCTTGATCATGACCAGCATGTTCTGGTTTGCACCGGCACTGGGAATAATCTGTACCGATACCGTCTGCCTGGCAGCCTGGGTATTAACCTGGATTGCCATGTTGATCGTATATACCCCCACGCTCAGATTCTACCGGCGCTCTCCCTTGTGGACAGTTACCCTGCCGCTGATCGGAACACTCTATCTATTGATGACCTGGACCTCGGCGATTCGCTATTGGCGCGGAGAACGGGCACAATGGAAAAACAGACGATACGGAGTCGCCAGACATGATTAAAAATGTTTTCTATTTCCTGATGATGATCGTAATGTTGCTGGATACCACATCAATTCTGGCGCAATCCGATGAACCCATTCCTTCCAATGAGCCTCAACATGTCGTTGCCGTGTTGCAGAATGCTCTGATCGAGGCCATGCGGCAAGGCGGGAAAATGCGCCACGAGGATCGTGAATCATTCCTCGCGCCGGTCATTCTGGAAACCCACGATCTGGCAACCATCGTGCGCACCACATTAGGCGCGCACTGGCCAACACTGGACAAGACGCAGCAGCAATCCATGCTGAAAACGTTTGCACAACACAGCATCGCGACCTACGCCAGCCGATTCAATCAATACGGCGGCGAACAATTTGAAATAATGGATAATCAACCATTGCCACGCGAGCGCATACTGGTTCGCAGTCAGTTTATCAAGGCCGACAAGGGCATCATCAGCTTTGATTATGTTCTCCATCAACAAAACGGGCACTGGCTGATTATCAATATTGTCGTCGATGGTGTCAGTGATCTTGCCCTGAAACGAGCTGAGTACAACGCCATCATGCAGCAGGAAGGGATTCAATCACTGATTGACACGCTGCAACACAAAACCGATCAAATAAAACTCGAACATCAGCAATAAATTCCTGTACCGGCAATAAATCATCCGGATTCCATCACGGCGCTCCGTTGCGCATAACAGCAAACATGGCAATGCTACCTGATCATCCAGAGTTACCCCACCAGAGCAATCGCTTCCTCTCTGCCTGGATTGCCCTGGCCTACCGTCATGCTGTGTGGATCATGCTGGCACTGCTGTTGTTCGCCGCGCTGGCAGCCGGCTACACCGCGCGCAATCTTGGCGTTAATACCAATACCGCTGACATGCTCTCGGAAAAGCTGCCTTTTCGTATCAACCTTGCCCGTTTTGAAAAAGCTTTCCCCCAATACGAGGGAATACTGGTACTGGTACTGGATGCGCCAATACCGGAACAGGCGTATCTGGCCGCCACACAATTAAGTGCCCGCCTGTCGGAAGATCTGGAAACCAATGGTTCAGTTTTACATATGAACGGCGAGCCATTTTTTCAGGCCAATGGGCTGCTTTATAAAACACAGGATGAACTCCGGCTGCTGGGAGACCGTCTCTCCAACGCACAACCACTCATCGCCAGAATTACCCGCGATACCTCCCTGCATGCTTTTGTTACCCTGCTTCAGGAGGCCGTCACGGAACGGCATGGTGGCAGAAAACTGGAAATAAATGCCTTGCTGCATGCGACAGCATCCACAATCAATATAAATCTGAACGGACGCAGGCAAGCGCTATCCTGGCAAACTCTGCTGCAGGATGAGACCAGCAGCGGCAATAAGCATCACCGTGAATTCATCGTCCTGCAACCAAAACTGGATTTCGACCAGGTCTTTGCAGCAAAACAGGTCATTACCACTATCCATCAGGCTGCTCAGTCTCTCGATCTGGAGAATCGATATGGTGTTCGGCTGAGAATAACCGGCGATGTCGCGCTGGCACATGAAGAACTTAACAGTGCAATGCTGGGAGCGCAGGATGCCGGTCTCATCGCCTTGATCAGCGTTGCGGTTATCCTGCTAATCGCACTGCGCACCATCGGTCCGGTTATTGCCGTATTGGTCAGTCTCCTGCTCGGGCTGATCCTGACCGCAGCCTTTGCCACACTTGCTGTCGGCCACCTTAATCTGATCTCGATCGCCTTCGCCGTGCTTTATATTGGCTTGGGCGTGGATTACGCCATTCATTTGCTGCTGCGCTACGCCGAATTAGGCAGAACCGGATTGCCGCAGTTAGACATGCTGCTCACCGCCGGCCATGATACCGGCAGATCACTGGTGATTTGCGCCATCACCACCGCTATTGGTTTTTATGCGTTCATTCCGACCACCTACCAAGGCATTGCCGAGCTGGGAATCATTTCCGGAACAGGCATGCTCATCAGTTTAATCGCCACCCTGACGGTTATCCCAGCGCTACAACGCTACATACCCATCAAACCGCAGCCTTTTCGACTTGAAGGCACCGTGTCACGGTTGCCTGTTTACTGGCTGCATCATCCAAAAACAGTATTACTGGTTGTGGCGCTGGCAAGCGGAATATCAATCATGGCGTTGCCAGGGGCGACGTTCGATCACAATCTGCTCAACATGAACAATCCCGATGGCGAAGCGGTGCAAACCTTCCGGGAACTGCTGACAGATCCCGAACAATCTCCTTGGTTTGGCGCCATTCCGGTCAATAGTCAACTTGAGGCAAAAAATCTGACTCGAACACTGGCGCAACTACCAGAAGTGGACAAGGCCGTCAGCCTGGCTGACTTCATTCCAGTGGAACAAGCCGAAAAACTGGCCATGATTGACGACATTTCACTGACACTTGGCCCGGATTTTTTTACCCCGATCCAGCCAGATCATAAAAATTATACGATTGAACAACAACGCAATGCACTCACGACGTTGCTGCAGTCATTACGACCGCCGACCAAGGATGCGGATCGCACCACTGCGGTTGCGGCACAAGCGCTGGCAGACTCACTGCGGGCACTGCTGTCCGTCCTGGACCACACGAGCACTGCGGACGGCAAACAATTGCTGGGCAATATCGACCAGGACTTACTGGCGCTATTGCCCGAAACCCTGGCGCGCCTGCGAACCGCACTGACTGCCAGTGAAGTCGATATCGATTCTCTGCCGGAATCGTTGCGCTCACGCTGGCTGAGTCCCGCCGGAGAATATCTGGTCGTTGCCTATCCTGCCAGCAACATCGATGATAACGACGCGCTCCGAAAATTTGTACGCGCTGTACAGCGCCATGCGCCGCAAGTCAGCAGCGCCCCTGTCATTATTCTGGAAGCAGGCGAAGCCGTTGTCGACGCATTCATACAGGCCTTCATCCTGGCATTCATCGGCATCCTGTTTGCATTGTTGGTGCTGCTGCGCAGTGTACTGTCAACCCTGCTGGTTTTGATTCCGCTATTGCTGGCCGCGCTGTTTACAATCGCCACCACCGCCATCTTGCAAATTCCTTTCAACTTCGCCAACATTATCGCCCTGCCACTACTGCTCGGCATCGGCATCGACAGCAGCATCCACATGGTCACTCGCAGCCGCCATCAGCACTCGTCCAGTGATGATCTGCTGCACACCAGTACCGCACGAGCCATATTTTACAGCGCACTCACCACCATGACCGGATTCGGCAGTCTGATCCTTTCTTCTCACCCCGGTACGGCCAGCATGGGATTATTGCTAACCATAGGCATCGTATTTATCCTGTTGTGTGTTTTTCTGGTATTACCCAACCTGTTGCAGCTATTCACACCAAATCCGCCCAATGCCAGCTCCGTATAACAGGGGGATTTCGTGGTAAAATATAGAGCTTAAAAACCGCGTAAACAGCCGTCTGCGCATGTTTTTCAGCCAAAGAGCAGCGCAGGTCATCCCTGCTCCCGCTTTTTGCTGAGTATTGATCGCCGCTGTTTGCCAGAAAAACATTCAAATATCGCCCTGAATCTCATTTAACGGACATCCCCCACGACGACCATGGATCAATTCGCAAAGGAAACCCTGCCCATCAGCCTCGAAGATGAGATGAAACGTTCTTATCTCGATTATGCGATGAGCGTCATTGTCGGCAGGGCATTACCTGACGTACGCGACGGTCTCAAACCGGTACACCGGCGAGTGCTCTTCGCCATGCATGAGCTATCCAATGACTGGAACCGGCCTTATAAAAAATCGGCGCGTATCGTCGGCGATGTCATCGGTAAGTACCACCCGCATGGCGATACCGCTGTTTATGACACCATCGTGCGCATGGCGCAGAGCTTCTCGTTGCGTTACATGCTGGTCGATGGCCAGGGTAATTTTGGTTCGATCGATGGCGACAATGCGGCCGCAATGCGTTATACCGAAATTCGCATGTCGCGCATTGCGCACGAACTTCTGGCAGATCTCGACAAGGAAACCGTTGATTTCGGAACCAATTATGACGAATCAGAGCGGGAACCGCTGATTCTGCCCGCCAAAATACCCAATTTACTGATCAATGGCTCATCCGGTATCGCCGTGGGCATGGCGACCAATATTCCGCCGCACAATCTCAATGAAGTAATCGATGCCTGCCTGCTGTTGCAAACCAGACCAGACGCGGATATTGACGAGCTAATGACCTGCATCGTCGCGCCTGATTTTCCAACCGCCGGGATTCTCTACGGTGTGGCGGGTATCCGGGACGGTTACCGAACCGGACGAGGGCGGGTTGTAATACGTGCCCGCACCCATTTTGAAGATATGGAAAAAGGCAGTCGTCAAAGCATCATTATCGACGAGCTGCCTTATCAGGTGAACAAGGCCAATTTACTCGTGCGCATCGGTGAACTGGTGCGGGACAAGAAAATTGAAGGCATTTCCGAATTGCGCGACGAATCCGACAAATCCGGCATGCGGGTCGTGATCGAACTCAAGCGCGGCGAAAACCCGGATGTCATTCTGAACAATCTGCACAAAGAAACACAAATGCAGGACACATTCGGAATGAACATGGTAGCGCTGGTCGATGGACAGCCGCGGCTGCTCAATTTGAAACAGATACTGGAATGCTTCCTGCGTCATCGCCGCGAAGTGGTCACACGGCGCACTGTATTCGAACTCAAAAAAGCTCGTAATCGTGGTCACTTGCTGGAAGGTCTCGCGGTTGCGCTCTCCAGCGTGGATGAAATTATCGCCTTGATCAAGGCCGCCCCCACGCCTGCGGATGCAAAACAAGCCCTGGTATCCAAAGCATGGCGTTCGCAACTGGTCGAGGAAATGCTGCGGCGCGCGACGATTGATGCCGCAAACCTGCGCCCGGATTCACTCACTGAAAACACGGGATTAACCGCGCAAGGCTATTGGTTATCGGATGTACAGGCGCAGGCCATTCTTGATTTGCGCCTGCAACGCCTGACCGGCCTGGAGCAGGAAAAAATCGTCTCCGAATACCGTGAAGTAATGGATAACATTATGGATTTGCTCGATATACTGGCTAATCCGGGCAGAATCACCATCATCATTACCGAAGAATTGACCGCGATCAAACAGCAATTTGGTGATGCCCGTCGCAGTGAAGTCGTGGTTGATACGGAAAACCTGCAAACCGAGGACTTGATTGCGCCAGCTGACATGGTTGTTACACTGTCACACGCCGGCTACATAAAATCCCAGCTGCTGGATGATTATCAGGCGCAAAAACGTGGTGGACGGGGCAAATTGGCGATTACCACCCGTGAAGACGATTTCATCGACAATCTGTTTATCGCCAATACCCATGACTATATTTTGTGTTTTTCCAGCCTTGGCCGCGTTTACTGGATCAAGGTATACAATGTGCCGCAAGGCAGCCGTTCGGCTCGTGGAAAACCAATCAACAACCTGCTGCCGCTGGAACAGAGCGAAAAAATAAACGCAGTCCTGCCAGTCAAATTCTTTGATGACTCGCATTTCATTTTCATGGCAACATCACTCGGAACCGTTAAAAAAACACCTTTAACCGAATTTTCACGTCCACGCAGCAGCGGCATCATTGCAATTGGACTGGACGAAGGCGACTATCTGATCGGCATTGCACTCACTGATGGTAAGCATGACGTCATGCTGTTCTCGGATGCCGGCAAAGCAGTACGATTTGATGAGAACGATGTCCGCCCGGTCGGTCGCCAGGCACGCGGCGTCAGGGGAATGAAGCTTGGTGCTGGCCAGAAGGTGATCTCGCTGCTGGTGGCTGAGAATGAAACCCTGGCTGTACTGACCGCAACCGAAAATGGTTTTGGCAAGCGCACCCCCATCCATGAATATACCCGGCACGGGCGTGCCACGCAGGGAATGATTGCCATCAGCACCAACGCGCGCAATGGCAAAGTTGTCGCCGCGCAACTTGTACGGCCAGATGATGAAATCATGCTGATCACAAATGGCGGTGTCATGATTCGAACGCGCGTCAGTGAAATCAGGGAAATGGGGCGTTCGACCCAGGGAGTAATATTGATCAATCCAGGGCATAACGAAAAACTGGCTGGGCTGGAACGAATTGTAGAAACCGAGGACGATTGAACAGGATTCACAACAGATGAGAAAAATTTTTAATTTCAGCGCAGGGCCGGCCGTATTGCCAGAAACCGTTCTCCAGCAGGCTCGCGAGGAAATGCTTGATTGGCATGGCAGCGGGATGTCGGTCATGGAAATGAGCCACCGTGGCAAGGAATTCCTGTCGATCGCGCAACAGGCCGAGCAGGATCTACGCGATCTCGCCGGCATTCCCGATAATTACAAGGTACTGTTTCTGCAAGGTGGTGCTTCCGGCCAATTCGCGATGGTGCCGATGAATCTGCTCGGTAACAAAAAACAGGCTGATTATGTTCATACAGGCCAATGGTCAGCAAAGGCTATTGCCGAAGCCTCAAACTACTGCCATGCCCATATCGCCGCCAGTGCTGAAAAGAGTGCTTTCAATTCGGTGCCGCCGGTCGAGCAATGGCAAATTAGCCCTGATACGGCTTATCTCCATTACACCTCCAATGAAACCATCGGTGGCGTCGAATTTCAGCAGACACCTGATTTGTCGGCAATCACGAGCGGCAATGATGCTATTCCACTGGTCGCGGATATGTCATCCAATTTTCTGTCGCGCCCGTTTGATGTCAGCAAATTTGGATTAATCTACGCCGGCGCGCAAAAAAATATTGGCCCTGCGGGGCTGGTCATTGTCATCGTGCGCGAGGACTTGCTTGAGATCGCCCCACTTGCCGGTACGCCCACCATGTACCACTACAAAACGCATGCCAAAAATGATTCCATGTACAACACCCCGCCCACTTACGCTATCTACATCATGGGACTGGTCATGCAGTGGCTCAAGCAACTCGGCGGACTGACTGCAATTGAGCAACATAACATCGACAAGGCGGCGCTGCTTTACGATCTGATCGATACCAGCGGCTTTTATCACTGCCCGGTCGCGACAGCCGATCGATCCAGAATGAACATTCCTTTCACGCTGACTGACGCAACGCTGGATACCGAATTCCTGCAACAAGCACAGGCACGTGGGTTGATCCAGCTTAAAGGGCATCGCTCTGTTGGCGGAATGCGCGCTTCGATCTATAACGCCATGCCACTGGAAGGCGTGCAGGCACTTACAACTTTCATGCAGGAGTTCGAGAAAAATCATGCCTGAACAAGAAGATAACCATTTCAAGATCCTGACGCTCAACGCGATTTCGGCAACCGGGCTCAACCGTCTGCCTGAGGATCGTTTTCAGATTGGTGGCGACATGGCCGATCCCGATGCCATTCTGCTGCGCTCGCACAACATGCACGACATGCCCATCCCCGCGAGTGTGGTTGCCATTGGTCGCGCCGGTGCAGGCACCAATAACATTCCGGTCAATCAGATGAATGCGCGCGGCATCCCCGTATTCAATACTCCCGGCGCCAATGCCAATGCCGTCAAGGAACTGGTACTGGCGGGAATGCTGCTCGCCTCGCGCAATATCATTCCCGCCATTCACTTTGTCGAAGGTCTGACGGGAGACAATCAATCTCTGCACGAACAGGTCGAAGCCGGCAAAAAAAAGTTTTCAGGACTGGAACTGCCTGGTCAAACACTCGGCATTATCGGTCTGGGAAAAATTGGCCGGCTGGTGGCAGACGCAGCGATCAAGCTGGGCATGAAGGTCTTGGGCTTTGACCCCAAAATCACGATTGACTCCGCATGGAGCCTGTCTGCCGAAGTACAGAAAGCGCACCAGCTCGATGACCTGATCCGCCACAGCCACATTATCTCCATCCACGTGCCGCTGAACGATTCAACCCATCATCTGATCAACGCCGAACGTATCGCCTGCATGCGTAAAAAAACCATTCTGCTAAATTTTTCCCGCGACGAGATCGTTGACGAAGATGCAGTGCTTGCTGGCATAGCGCAAGGCATCATCAAAAATTATATCTGCGATTTTCCAGGTCAGAAATTGCAACATCAGCCAGCGGTGGTAACTTTACCTCACCTGGGTGCCTCCACGCGGGAAGCCGAAGAAAACTGCGCCGTCATGATCGCCGACCAGATCAGAGATTATTTAATCAATGGCAACATTGTTCGCAGCGTCAATTTTCCCGATGTCGGCATCGAGCGAGAATCCCCTTACCGGGTAGCCGTGGCCAATGCCAATGTACCCAATCTGCTTGGGCAGATATCAACCTGCATGGCCAGTATCGGCCTGAATATTCATAATATGGTCAACAAATCGCGCGGAGAGATCGCTTATACATTGGTGGACACCGACAAACCTGTTCCACCTGAAATTATCGAGGCTATCCGGCATATTACCGGCGTACTGATGGTGCGCTACATACCGGATGCTTCCCGGAACAAATAACTGTAGAACACTTCCGGAAATCCATATTTCGTCACAATACGATACTATGTAAAAAATATTGATATATCGACCACATACAGCAGTAACATTTTTTATTCGCGCCTGGCTCCATTTAACCTCCTGATTTTTAGAGACGTCCGACGTATCTTTTGGCCGCCCGACAAGCCGCAGAGAACACAATGATTGAAGACTTGAAACATTTGCGTGACAAAATCGATGCTATCGATGATGAATTACTCAGACTGATCAACATGCGGGCACAGCTTGCGCGGGAAGTAGGTCAACGGAAATCCGGTGTTACCTATCGCCCCGAGCGGGAGTCACAGATTTTTATCCGCTTGCAGCAACACAATCATGGCCCGCTCAACCAGATGCAAATCCAGCAGCTGTTTACCGAAATTATTTCTGTCTGCCGCACACTCGAAGACCCATTCACTGTTTCCTACCTCGGGCCTGAAGGGACGTTCTCCGAAGAAGCTGTCAACAAACGCTTTGGCAAGGCCGTCAATGTGCTGCCCGGCAGTTCGATCGATGAAGTGTTCCGCAAAGTGGAATCCGGCACCGCTAATTTTGGCGTGGTTCCGGTTGAAAATTCCACCGAAGGCGCGGTTGGCAGAACCATGGATTTACTGCTCCAGACACCGCTCCTGATTTGCGGCGAACTGGAACTGGCAATTCACCAATGCCTTATGGCAAGGCAACCCGATCTGAGTAAAATCAGCAAACTATATTCTCACCCGCAATCATTTGCGCAATGTCAGAACTGGCTCATCGAAAATCTGCGCAACCTGCAGGGAATCGAATGTATCGATGCCGCCAGCAATGCCGATGCCGCGCGGCTGGCGGCCAATGACGAGCATGCTGCGGCCATTGCCGGCAAACAGGCAGCGGAAGTCTTCGGCCTGATACTTTGCGCCTGCAATATCGAGGACAATCCGAATAACACCACTCGTTTTCTCATCATCGGCTCACAGGTCATCGCGCCTTCAGGTCGGGACAAAACTTCATTGGTCGTGGCAACCAGCAACCGCCCTGGCGCAGTGCACGAGCTGCTCGCACCGCTGGCGCATCATCAAGTCAGCATGACCCGCCTGGAATCGCGCCCCTCCCGTGCAAATTTATGGGACTATGTTTTTTTTGTCGACATCATGGGACACCAGCAGGACGACAATGTCGCCAAGGCGTTGCAGGTATTACGCCATAATGCAACTTTCTTCAAAATACTGGGCTCTTATCCCGTAGCCTGACCATTCTCGCTTTTCAACGAACACATGCCAAATATCATGAAGCTATGTGAACTCGCACCAGAATATATCCGAGCGATTCAACCTTACCACCCCGGCAAACCGATTTCCGAGCTGGTCCGCGAACTTGGGATCAACAAGGACGACGTCATTAAACTCGCGTCCAACGAAAACCCGCTGGGCACCAGTCCAATGGCCAGGGAAGCCATGATCCAGGCGCTCAATGAAGCCTCCCGTTATCCGGATGGCAGTGGTTTTGAATTGAAGGCGGCACTTTCCGAGTATCTGGGTGTGTCCACCGAGCAAATCGTACTGGGCAATGGATCCAATGATGTACTGGAGCTGGCTGCCCGTATTTTTTTGAGGCCCGGCGCATCGGCAGTCTATTCACAATACGCATTTGCCATTTACCCGTTGCTGGTGCAGGCAATCGGCGCCACCGGTATTTCAGTACTCGCACGTGATTTTGCCCATGACCTGGCAGCCATGCTCGACGCAACCACAGCAGAAACGCGTGTCGTCTTCATCGCCAATCCCAATAATCCAACCGGCACATTATGCGAAGGGCGCGACCTGTTACGGTTCATGGAACGTATTTCGCCGGATATTCTGGTCATTCTCGACGAGGCTTATGACGAATATCTGTCGGAGGCACACAAGGCGCACAGCATTGCCTGGCTGAAAGATTTCCCCAATCTGGTCATTACCCGCACCTTTTCAAAGGCATACGGTCTAGCCAGTGCCCGTGTCGGCTTTGCGCTGGCGCACCCGGATATTGCCAATCTCATGAATCGTATCCGTCAGCCATTCAATGTCAACAGCATCGGCCAGGCTGGCGCCCTGGCAGCGCTCAAGGATGTCGAGTTTGTCAAACATGCCTACACCACCAACCGCAGTGGCATGCTCCAGATGACAAATGGCTTGCGGCAACTGGGTATCGACTATATTCCGTCCCATGCCAATTTTATCTGTGTCCATCTCGATGGCGAATCGATCAATGCGTTAAAAGTGTACAATGACCTGCTGCATCAGGGTGTTATCGTGCGGCCGTTGCGCAATTACGGGATGAATCATCATTTGCGGGTCACCATCGGTCTCGAAGCTGAAAACCTGAAGTTCCTGCATGCCCTGGAGCACTCTCTGAAAGAAACCACCTGATCAGCCATCTTCATGACTCATCATCTTGACAAGCTGGTCGTGATCGGTGTCGGGCTGATTGGTGGCTCGTTTGCGCTTGCGCTACGTCAGGGCGGGCACGTCTCGCATATCACCGGCATCGGACGCAGCCGCCAGAATCTGCAACGCGCAATTGAGCTTGGCATCATCGACGAACAAACCGATGATTTTTCCCATGCCCTGCAGGGCGCGGATTTTGTACTGCTGGCGGCACCGGTTGGACAAAATGTCGGTATCCTGCAACGGATCGCTCCACATCTGGAGGAGCACACCATCGTATCCGATGTAGGCAGTACCAAACAAAATGTGATACAGGCTGCCCGCTCCCACCTGCATAACCACATACCACAATTCATCCCCGCTCACCCAATTGCGGGCACCGAATTCAGCGGCGCCGATGCGGCAGACGCGACGCTTTTCCAGGGCAAGCCCGTCATACTGACGCCAATACCGGAAAACAATGCAAACGCAAACGCCATCGAACAGGTCGCATCACTCTGGCAACAGTGCGGAGCAATCGTGTCCCACATGACCGCCGCGCAACATGACCAGGTGCTCGCCACAATCAGTCATTTACCGCACCTGCTGGCATTTGCGCTCATGAACCATATCCGTGCTACAGGAGGAGATCAAACCACGGCGAACTTGCAACTTGCAGGCACCAGTCTCAAGGATATGACGCGCATCGCAGGCAGCTCGCCCGAAATGTGGCGTGATATCTGTATTGATAACCGCGAGGCGCTGATCGAACAAATCGAGACCTATCAATACCAGCTGACAAATTTACAAGACATGCTGCGCCGTTCCGACAGCGAATCGCTGGAACGGTTTTTTCTCCAAGCGCGCGACATTCACCGGAAATGGCTGCTGACTGACAGACAACCGCCTGAATAAGCGCGCAGATTGCAGCTAAAACTACCCCATGCTAATATCACGCAGTCTGCATAACTGATGCAACACGTTATAACCTTGCAGATTGTTCGAGTTATTTATTTTGGCAACTTTATCTCTTTATACAAACAATTAATCCGACAATCAATCCATTCAATTATTCGGGAGGTTCATCATGAACAAAAAAGACCTTTTTCTGCCCGCTCTGGTAGTATTTTCCGCCAGCCTGCTGCCCGGCGTCGGCCAGGCCGAGGAAGTGCCAGGCACCAACCTCGATGTGCAGTTTCAATCCGGCCATATCGTCGGATCCGGGCGTAAGATCAATATGCTGCGTATTCCGGTGACCGATACCACGAACAACCAGACCACGTTTTTTGATGCGTCATTCAGCTTTAATTTCGTGCCCGGACAGGGGTTCGTTTTTGAAGGACTGACTGCAGGGTTGTCCCAGCCGGTCGCGACCAGCAATATCCGGTCTGGCAAATACCTGGATACAGTTAGCTGGTGTTATCAGATAGATGGCCCTTCATTGTTACCCGATGGCCGCAGTTTTTATTCGATCCGCGCAGGTGGTGAAGGCTGTCCCAATAACAACGGATTTTCGGCTAATTTTACAACCGGACCTGCAACCGGACATCCCGATATCGGCGGGCGGAGCATTGTCACCAGCCTGAATAACAGCTGGGAGTATGGTATCGTCTCTAATACCACGAGTAATAGTAGCGGATTTAGGGTGTGGCCTGCCAATGGACTGATCGGTGTTCGCCAGAATGGCGACCAGATCACATTCGCATTGTTTGATCTCAACGGTGGCGATACCGCCGAACCGCAACAATCATCCGTACTATCGCGCATAAGCGAGTAACCGCCTCACCGGCAAAAGACAAGCATGGCGGATAGCCGGTATCTCCACCGGTCATCCGCCGTTTGCTTGTCAGAAAATTTCACTGGTATGCTGCTTCAGAATTTTCAGCAGATATTGTCCATAGCCGTTTTTTGCCAGCGGCTGCGCCAGTCCCTCCAATTGTGACGCGTCGATCCAGCCATTACGAAAGCTGATTTCTTCCGGACAGGCGATCTTGAGTCCTTGCCTGTGCTCAATGGTCGCGACAAACTGGCTGGCGTCGAGCAGGGATTCATGCGTGCCGGTATCCAGCCAGGCGTAGCCCCGCCCCATGATTTCCACATCGAGCATTCCTCGTTCGAGATACCGCTGGTTCAGATCAGTGATTTCCAGTTCATTGCGCGCCGAAGGTTTGAGCGTCCGGGCCAATTCAACGACCTGCCGGTCGTAAAAATATAATCCGGTCACCGCATAGCTGGATTTTGGCTGTTCCGGTTTTTCCGCCAGCCCAATCGCCTTGCCGGCATGATCGAACTCCACCACGCCATAGCGCTCGGGATCGTGCACATGGTAGGCAAAAACACTGGCGCCCTGTGTGCGCTGCATCGCATTTTCCAGCAAGTGATGAAAATCATGCCCGTAGAAAATATTATCCCCGAGTATCAGCGCACTTGCCTCATCTCCAATAAATGACGCGCCAATGATAAATGCCTGTGCCAGGCCATCCGGAGAGGGCTGCACGGCATAGGACAGATTTATCCCCCATTGCGCGCCGTCTCCCAGCAGGGCAGCAAATCGCGGCGTATCCTCAGGCGTCGAAATGATCAGAATATCGCGAATGCCCGCCAGCATAAGCGTACTCAATGGGTAATACACCATCGGTTTATCGAACACCGGTAGTAATTGTTTGGAAACCACTTGCGTAACGGGGTAAAGGCGCGTGCCGGAACCTCCCGCGAGAATGATTCCCCTGCGGCGAACAGGGCTGTCCACCGAATTTTGCATTGTTACGGAAACAACCGTCATTGATACTCCATGATAACCGGATCAGGAGACTGTCCGGGAATAGGTTTGTTCAGCATGGACGAACCTGCCAAGCTGGATTCTCAGATTTTTTTCGTTGCACAGAACCACTATTTTGCCCAAAATGATCGAAAAATCCAGCTTGGTAGCTTCAGCCTCGCTACAATCGTTATTCTCGAACAGACTCCTATAAAAAGAATATTCATCTTAAACATTTTTACGTGTCATGACAGACCAACCTTCGCCCACCCAATCCACTTTTTATTCAACCCTGCTGCGATGGCTCAAGGCGTCTGACATCCCCTACTGGCAAACCCTGTTGATTG
The DNA here is from genome assembly GCA_032251195.1 of Nitrosomonas sp. GTDB lineage: Bacteria > Pseudomonadota > Gammaproteobacteria > Burkholderiales > Nitrosomonadaceae > Nitrosomonas. The sequence goes on along the minus strand of JAVVEX010000037.1, from coordinate 1,962 downwards.
TACTGCTCAGCGCCGGGATCACCGCAACCGCCATCACCGCGACACCATTGATCATCGGGCAGCTGTTCACCCATGCGCTGCCCGGAGGCAACCGTCTGCTTTTGCAAGAATTACCACTGCTGCTGGCGATATTGCTGCTGACCGGCATTGCGGCCAATCTGGCGCATAATTATACGCTGCAACGCCTGCGGGGGCAGCTTGCCTTGCTCTTGCGCCGTAAATTATTGACGCAGTCCATAAACAGCATGTGCGATCATACCGATATCTCCAGCGAATTGATCACGTCGCGCTATTTCACTGCGGTTGATAATGTACTCGATCACCTCGATCGCCTGGCAAACATCCTGTCACGGGATTTACTGATTGTCATCGGACTCACAGCCATTTTGCTGTACTTGAACCGGGAATTGGCGCTGCTGACCCTGGCAGCATTGACTGTCGCCCTGCTGGCCTGGCCATTATTCAGCACAGACACCGGGCGCCAGGCGATACCCGATGTGATGCAGGCAAAAATTGCCGAATCCATCCAGAACGCAATCGCGTATCGTCACCTGATCCAGCTTGACCATGGCGGCATGCAGGAAGTCCTGAACATTCATCACATACTTGATCAGCAATATCAGCGCTCTCTGCAACAGGCTGGCCGCTCCATTCTGGCCGGCATGCTGACGCAACTGTTCCTGATCAGTCTGATGACGGTGCTGCTTTATTATCTGTTACAACAGGTTACGCTTGGCAGGCTGACGCCCGGTGAGGCGGTTACCTTTATGTCCGCCCTGCTGATACTGGCACTGCCTTTGAAACGACTACTGACAATCTCCCTCCTGCTGGCGAGCAGCCGCCAACCCTGTCCTCCTATCGCCGCACTGTTCAATGCGCCACACCTGCCAGCGGAATCAATCAACCCTGAATCGGCAACCTGCCATAACGCTTCCACAAGCCGCATCAGAAGACTCCACGGCGTTGTACACTTCGAAAACGTTCATTTTTACTGTGATGCCAGCCGGACGCAATTATCTCCCCGCTTCAATTTCCGGCTCAAACCCGGAGAACGGCTTGCCATCACCGATGTTACTCCCTGCTCGGCACGAGCCCTCGCCATGATGATCTCTGGCTTCACCGCGCCAACGACCGGCAGTATCCTGCTCGATGAGTGTGATGCCCGTAATATTGATCAGCCTGTACGCCAAGCGAATATCGCATGGCTATCTCCAGACAGAAAGCTGTTAAGCGACACGGTTGCAGCCAATATTGCATATGGCATAAAACGTTGCAGTACAGAAACAGAGATTACCCGTGCCGCACATGCCAGTCATGCCACCGAATTCATTCGTGAATTGCCACGCGGACATGAAACCAGGCTGGACGCACAAAGTGCAACCATGCTGACAGACAACCAGCGTCAACGGCTGCTGATCGCTCGCGCCCTGCTGAAAAACCCGACGATTGTCATCCTTGACGAAAGTATCGCTCCATTCGACCTGAACAACCCCCTGCTGCAGCAGGCGTTGCTTACCTTGATTGAAAATCGCACTACCCTGATTCTGTCCACCCAACCTGCTCTGCTCAATCTTGCTGAACGCAGCATAACGCTCGAACCCAGCAATTTTTCCTGAAAACGCTCAATCGCACTCCCCAGTAGTTGCTGTCATTCAAGCAACATCGGTTTTTTTTACACAATCCTGAGTTGGAAACAACGCTTCACAACAACCAACTGTTAATAAACAGTAATTTTTTATGGCACGCTAATTGCTTACATATAAATACCAGTTTCTGATCAGGTTAAATCAAAGCCCGCCCGTCACAAGCGGCAAGGCAAGAGGCTCAGAAATACAGAGAAACTGTTAATTTATCAATAACAAGCAAGGAGCGTGGAATGAAAAAATTGGCTATGTCACAATTAATTGTTGAAATTGCCTTGTTTTCCCAAGAGCTGATAAAAAACAGAAAGTTGGTGTGATA
>JAVVEX010000036.1:0-16755 GCA_032251195.1 Nitrosomonas sp. | reverse complement strand
CCGAGTTGCCGCTACGCCTTCTTACTGCTTGCCTAACGCACACTCAGATCAAACTGAAAATAGTATAGAGGCATATTTAGTATTTAATTGTATTGGCTCGATACTTTAAGTTCAGGTTCGTGACGAAGAGGTCATATTGCGCACCCGTGATCTATCGGGAAGCAATTTGGCCGTTCGGCTAACAGAAAAGCGAGCCTGCTCCCTGAAAGTTCCATCGGCTTTTCTCGGAAACACACAAAGCTTGGGGATTATTGTTTGTTGTATTCATGCGCGGAGCACAATCTTTTTGGCTGCTCATTGCGATTTTTCGACGTCGAGACCAGCCTGCCTGTTACCGAAAGTGCGCTTGAACCTTCGTTATAACTGCATCTGCCAAGCACTCCCAAATTTGTGGCTTTTGGATAGGCAGGGCTTGATCTCTGGAATGTAACCAAAAAACCACGCTTTTCCTTTTTCCGATGGCAATGCAAACCGGGTCTTCAGTTTGGAATTGCAGGCATTCGGAATATGCGTAGATACCGCCGGAGGGTCGTAACCATCCGGTGCTCCCACCTATCCTTCCTGCCGCGTAACGACTCACCCTGGATTTAGAAATAAGCCGTTTTCAGTGCAATTTATAACTGTAACGCTTGGATCACATCTGGTGGGCACGCTGCGGCGTTGTTCGTCGTCGCCATGGTCTTGCCATGACTCCTCCTCTCACCTTGTATTGCATCCCGCAGACACGCTCAATTGTCACATTTATTCCTTCACGGCTCCTAATCCCATTTTGATCTGGTCTGGAAGGTTCGTGCGGGATGCCGTGTTTCGTTATGGGATGGTCGTGTTGCGGAGTGTATTTGAATGATTTTGTTGAATACCTGATTGGCTATTCGTGAGGAAAAAAAGTATGAATAGATTGATCTTTCCTTGCTTTCTGGTAAGGCTGCGTCAACATGTTGTAATATCTGATCCCCCATATGATTCAAATCAAGACTGAGCAGGATGGCTGGCGCATCAACGCGCGGGCAGGTGCGCTGTTCACCTATCTGGGTGAAGCCAAGGGTGTTTTTGTAGAAGCGGACATGGCGAGGATTGATTTCGATAAACGCTGCTTCAACGTCATGAAGGAAACGGGCGTGCAGGTAGGCAACATGAAACAGGGCGGAAAAGATTGATTTTGAGCTGGTGTTGGGGGTGAAGGCAAGTTTGGATACTTCGCATACTGTTTTACCTTCTTTGCGGAAGGCGTTAATTTCATTTCTGTAAAGTTGATCCGCCAGCAGGCCATTGTCTGAATCAATTGTCAATGTCAGCGTGCCAAGAAGTTGTTCGGTGTTGCGGGCTTCAAAGGTATACTGATTTGAGCTTTCTGAAAATACAGATGTGTTTTCTGTCTGGTAGCCACGGGCAGCATACATGCGTTTAATGAGAGTGCTTGCTTTGACTCGCTGCTTAAAAGAGTTGACCAGATGAATACTGAAGTCAGCAGTTTGCAGCAGGCAGGTTGCTTCGGTCGGGGAGAGTGGCTTGGGCTTGTTATTAGGGTTTCCTGAGAACCGGTATTGATGTTGTGGTAGTTTGTGGTGTGTGGGGAGTGGGTTTTCAGGGTAGGCGTTTTGAGTTGGATACAAGGTTTTTATCGGATTTTCTACAAGATGACTTGTTGCGGTCTGCATAATGATTAACCCTCATGAATGTATTCGTATGTGTCCATAGGGCATCTCCAAAAATCCATATTTCCTTACATATCAATTGCATGTTGCGTCAATATTTTTTGTTCTTGCCGCGCCTTGTTTGTAACTCTTAATTTTTGGAAACACCCGATAATGAACGAGTTGAAAAAAATGGGCTGTACCAATCATTACAAGCAATAATCGTGCCAATTGTTTTTAGTATTAAAAACAGTAGCTTAAATTATTTCGTAAAACTGATTTGTTGAAAATTGTCGTTCAATAGATGTAAAAACCCCTGAAATTACACAATATACTGTTTCCAAACGCTTTTATTTGTCTCTAAAAAGAGACGTCACTGTTACGCCCGGATTACACAAAAAGACTTCCATTACCAGCAATTGATTTTATTGTTAAAGCCAATACCTGATATTGTCGGAAAATCCGTAATACGATTGATCAGCTGATGTTTGATATTTGATGTTTGATGTTTGATATTGTGAGCAGTGACAACTTCGAGAGTTATTTTGAGAATCTACATTCGCATATTCCTGACGTCGCTATTACGCAACGGGAGGGATTTATTGCCCATTATTGGCGTTATTTCTTTTTTTCAGTTGGTCGTACTGCAGCAGGCGCTGCCACAAATTGCTGATCTGATATTGGGTGGTCTGCTGGTTGTCATGGGGCTGACCTTGTTCATTTATGGACTGGAAATGGGGTTGTTTCCAATTGGCGAGAGCATGGCGCATGCGTTTGCCCGTAAGGGAAGTGTGCCATGGTTGATGGCATTTGCTTTTGCGCTTGGTTTTGGCACAACCATTGCGGAGCCGGCCTTGATCGCAGTCACTGGCGAAGCGGGAATGATGGCTGCCCGCGCGGGCGTTGTTCCAGACACACCGGAAGCAGCCGGAGATTATGCAATGGGATTACGTTTGACGGTTGCGTTCGCCGTGGGTATGGCGGTTGTTTTAGGTGTTGTTCGCATTATCAAGGGATGGCCAATTCATTATTTTATTATCGGGGGTTATCTGCTGGTGATCGTGATGACCGTATTTGCACCGGCAGAAATTGTCGGTATTGCTTATGATTCCGGTGGCGTAACGACTTCAACGATTACCGTGCCCCTTGTTACCGCGCTGGGTGTGGGGTTGGCTTCATCCATCCGTGGACGCAATCCAATGGTGGATGGTTTTGGTATCATTGCCTTTGCATCATTGACGCCTATCATTTTTGTGATGGGGTACGGGATAATCTTGTCATGACCTGGATATATGCGCTTCTGGAAACATTGATGGCGACACTAAGCGATGTATTACCAATTGCCTTGACGCTGTTTGGTTTCCAGTTTCTGGTTTTGCGTCGCCCGATTGCAAATTTGAAACGGGTATGTTTTGGTTTCTTGTTTGTAGTGCTCGGTTTAACCTGTTTCCTCGTCGGGTTGGAGCGTGCATTGTTCCCGATTGGCAGGCTGATGGCCGCGCAATTGACCGCACCCGAGTTTCTGCATGGCAATCTGAAGGAGGTTGCGTTACTCTGGACAGATTATTATTGGGTATTGATTTTTGCCTTCTCGATTGGTTTTGCTACCACCCTTGCCGAACCTTCATTGATCGCTGTTGCCCTCAAGGCCAGTGAGGTTTCCGGTGGTGCAATTCATGCAACTTCGCTGCGGCTGGCGGTGGCGATAGGAGTGGCGCTGGGCATTACCCTGGGAGCGTTTCGTATTATCACCGGATTGCCAATTCAGTGGTTCATCATGGCTGCCTATATCATTGTGGTACTGCAAACCTGGCGAGCGCCCAAAATAATTGTTCCACTTGCATTTGATTCTGGTGGCGTGGCGACTTCAACTGTTACGGTGCCGATTATCGCTGCGCTGGGACTGGGTCTGGCAGAAGCCGTGCCTGGGCGCGATCCATTGATAGATGGATTTGGCCTGATTGCATTTGCCTGCCTGTTTCCGATTGTGACCGTAATGGCGTATGCTCAGATTGCCGAATACCGTGCCAGATGGGCGAAAAAATGAAGAAAGTCTGATAAACAATATTCTGGTGTTTTCCAATGATTCAATGGAGCGAGTGATGCATTTCAAATTGATTATTACTTTTTTGGATGACAGCAAGACCGAGCGAGTGATGGCGGCCGCGCGAAAAGTGGGCGCCACGGGTGCAACCATCATTTCCAGCGCACGTGGGGAAGGCGTGGATAGAGCCAAGACTTTTTTTGGCTTATCATTGGAAACCCAGCGGGATGTCGTGATGTTGCTGGTGGAAGAGCACCTTTCCCGCACCATTATGGAAAAAATAGCAGAAGTAGGCGAGTTCGATGCGACAGCAGGCACTGGCATTGCCCTTCAAATTGATGTCGAAGATGCCGTGGGTGTAGCGCACCAGATTGAAAGGTTGACAACTGTGGTAGAAGAAAAATTATGATCGTGGGCAAACCGGTGCGTGTTGGCAAGGTAATGAAGCGCAATTTTGATCTGGTGGAAGGAATTGCAACGGTTGCCGATGCGCTTAAAAATATGCACCACCCGGATGCCGGCGTGCTGATTGTCAATAAACGGCACGCGGACGACGAATACGGTATCGTGATGCTGTCTGACATTGCCAGGAAGGTGCTGGCGAATGACCGATCGCCAACACGAGTCAATGTTTATGAGATCATGTCCAAGCCGGTACTGTCAGTGTCAGCGCAAATGGATATACGCTATTGCGCACGCCTTTTCGACCGGTTTGGCTTATCGCTGGCGCCAGTCATCGAAGACGGAGAAGTTGCCGGTGTGATAAGTTATAACGATATGGTTATCGGGGGAATGCTGGGCGAATGGTTGCAGGATGCGTTCAAATGATGAAGTGAGGTGCAACTGAATAATATGCCGCGCGGCAACAACATTCAGAGCATTCCTTTCAAGCTATAATGGGCATTTGAATGTTTTAGTCAAACAGCCCATTTCATGCAAGAAAAATACCATCCACAGGAAGTAGAACAGCTCGCGCAGCAAAGCTGGCAGGAAAAAACAGTTTTCAAGGCGTCAGAGCAAGCAGATAAACCGAAATTCTATTGCCTGTCCATGTTTCCCTATCCTTCGGGCAAGCTGCACATGGGGCATGTACGCAATTACACCATTGGCGACGTCTTGTCTCGCTATCGCCGAATGAATGGCTATAACGTGTTGCAACCCATGGGATGGGATGCCTTTGGTCTGCCGGCCGAAAATGCCGCCATTCAGCGCGGCGTGCCGCCTGCTCAATGGACGCATGACAATATCGCATACATGCGTGGCCAGTTGCAAAGCCTCGGATTTGGGATCGATTGGTCGCGCGAGGTGGCAACCTGTCATCCTGATTATTATCGCTGGAATCAATGGCTGTTTTTGCGCATGCTGGAGCAAGGCATTGCTTACCAGAAAACCCAGGTAGTCAACTGGGATCCGGTTGACCAGACCGTGCTGGCGAATGAGCAGGTCATCGACGGGCGCGGCTGGCGTACCGGTGCCGTCATTGAGAAACGGGAAATTCCAGGCTATTACCTGGCGATTACCCGCTATGCGGACGAGCTGCTGGCTGATCTCGAAAAACTGCCCGGTTGGCCGGAACGGGTCAGGACCATGCAGGCCAACTGGATCGGCAAAAGTCATGGCGTGGATATCATCTTTCCACCGGATGCAGATTCTGGTATGCCGCAGGCGTTAAAGGTTTTCACGACACGTGCAGACACCCTGATGGGTACAACCTACGTGGCGGTTGCCGCAGAGCATCCCGTTGCCTTGCATGCCGCGCGAACCAATCAACCACTGGCAGCTTTTATCGAAACCTGTAAACAGGGCGCAACGATCGAAGCTGAACTGGCCACCCAGGAAAAAGCGGGCATGGCGACGGGTTTGTTTGTTACGCACCCATTGACGAGCGAGCGTTTGCCGGTGTGGGTCGCCAATTATGTTTTGATGAGCTATGGCGAAGGCGCGGTCATGGCGGTACCGGCACATGACGAGCGTGATTTTGATTTTGCGAGCCGCTATGGTCTGCCGATCAAAGCGGTGATCAAGCCACGACAAGGAAGTCTGGATTTGCCACTTGGCCAGGCATTTACCGACGATGGTATAACCATTGATTCCGGAAGATTTTCCGGGCTGGAATCAATGGTCGCGATTGATGCGGTTGCTGTTGCGCTCGCTGAAAAGGGACTTGGCGAGAAAAGAGTACGCTACCGCCTGCGTGATTGGGGGATTTCGCGGCAACGCTACTGGGGTTGCCCGATCCCTTTGATTTATTGTGATCAGTGCGGCACAGTACCAGTGCCAGATGATCAATTACCGGTGGTTCTGCCAGAAGATCTGGTGCCGGATGGTTCGGGTAATCCCCTGACAAAAACTGCCGCGTTTTATGCCTGTAACTGCCCACGCTGCGGCAGCCCCGCTCGGCGTGAAACGGATACGATGGATACGTTTGTCGACTCCTCGTGGTATTTCATTCGCTATGCCTGTCCTGATCAGCACGATGCGATGGTTGATCAGCGTGCCAACTACTGGCTGCCAGTGGATCAATACATAGGCGGTATTGAACATGCCATTCTGCACCTGCTTTATTCGCGCTTCTGGAGCAAGGTCATGCGTGATTCCGGCCTGGTAACGTTTGATGAGCCTTTTTCCAATTTGCTCACCCAGGGAATGGTGCTCAATGAGATTTTTTCTCGTAAATCTGAAAGCGGGCGTATTGAGTATTATGCGCCTGCAGAAGTTGATGTCATCCAGAACGAAGATGGCAAAGCTTATGTTCTCCGCGCGGATGCTGAGCCAGTCGAATTCGGAGGCGTGGGCACAATGTCAAAATCCAAGAATAATGGCGTCGATCCACAAGGTATCGTGGATCAGTATGGCGCGGATACCGCCAGATTATTTATGATGTTTGCCAGCCCTCCCACGCAAACGCTGGAATGGTCGGATGCTGGTGTGGAGGGCGCTTTCCGCTTTCTCAAGCGACTGTGGCGGCAGGTGTATCTGCATGTCCAGTCAGGGGGGGTCGCGCTGGATGATGCGTTGCGCCAACAGCATGTATTTTCGGGAGAGTTGAAATTGTTGCGTTGCCAGCTGCACCAAACCATTGTCAAGGTGACCGATGATCTGGAGCGGCGCCATACTTTTAATACCGCAATTGCCACTGTGATGGAATTACTCAACGGACTGGCAAAATTACCGGGAAATGATCTGCCATCGCGACAGTTGGCGCAGGAAACATTGGAAGCCATTGTGTTGCTGCTCTCACCGATTGTTCCACATATTTGCCACACGCTCTGGCGCGAACTGCGACCGGGCACGGAGCTGCTTGATCAGCCATGGCCGCAGGCGGATGAACAGGCGCTGGTACAGGATGAAATAACACTGGTTGTGCAGGTAAACGGCAAACTGCGCGGACGTATCCAGATTGCGAGGGACGCTGAGCCGGCGGCTATTGAACATGCTGCCATGACGGATGAGCATGTTCATAAAATCATTGCGGGTCAAACCATCAAAAAAATAGTGGTTGTCCCGGGAAAACTGGTTAACATCGTAATTTAACAAATGTGTTGCGTTTCTTACCATCCATGTCGATTCGTCTGTTCGTGATTTTCCTATTTGCCGGCCTGACTGCCTGCGGCTTTCAACTTCGCGGTCAGGTGGCGGATTTGCCAGTAGAGCGAATTTATATAACGGCGCCTGTTGGGTTAACAATCGGCGCCGATTTGAAACGTGCGTTCAGCACGCATACCCAGGTTCAAGTGGTGGAAAAGGTTGAGAATGCTGAAATTGTGTTGCAAGTCGTGCACGCAATCAATGAAAAGAGAATTTTGTCACTTTCTGCAGGTGGACGGGTACGTGAATTTGAATTGGGCTATCGCGTAGCCGCACGCCTGCTGGATCCGGCGGGGAAGGAACTGATTGTACTGCGAGAAATCCGGTTGATGCGCATTCTTCCCTTTCTTGATGCACAGGTACTTGCCAAGGTGGCGGAGGAAGAGATGCTGTACCGGGATATGCAGCAGGATGCGGTACAGCAGATTCTACGGCAAGTGTCGGCGATCAATCCTGGTTAGTTATTCCGATGAAGCTCTCTCCCGAGCAGTTGACCGAACAGATCAGGCAGACCATTGCGCCGTTGTATATATTGGTGGGCAACGAATTATTGCTGGTAATGGAGAGTGCTGACGAGATTCGGCTGCGTGTAGCCGAACAAGGGTATGCTGATCGGGAAATCATGATGGTCGATCAGCATTTTGACTGGACAGCATTATGTCGATGGGGACGACAGTCTTCGCTGTTTGGCAACCGGCGCTTGCTTGATATACGTATTCCAACCGGGAAACCAGGCAGGGAAGGCAGTGCCGCCCTGGAAGCATTCAGTCGGCATTTGCCGGCAGACGCGATCACCGTGATTTCCCTTCCCTGGCTGGATCAACAAAGTCAGAATAGTAAATGGTTCAAGGCGCTGGAGCAGGCAGGCAATCTCATCGTGGTTCCCGCAATCAAACGTGAACAGCTGGCCGCCTGGATTGAAAAACGCCTGCAACGTCAAAATCAGACCACTGACCGGGATACCTTGCGGTTTTTCGTGGATAAGGTAGAAGGTAACCTGCTGGCTGCCCACCAGGAAATTCAGAAACTGGCTTTATTGTATCCATCGGGGAAATTATCATTTGAGCAGATCAAGGCTGCTATTCTCGATGTAGCACGTTACGATGTCACGCAGCTGACCGAGGCAATGATGACTGCGGATGTTGCCCGTTTTGGCCGTATTTTATGGAGCTTGCGGGCGGAAGGCGTGGTGGCTCCCTATATTTTGGCTGTGTTGTCGGAGGAAATTCGGACATTGCTTAAACTCCACGCCGCAGTCAGGGCTGATCGAGGCATACCGCTCGCGCAGCTGATGAAAACATGTCGCGTCTGGCCATCCAGGCAAAAATTGATTTCTGCAGCATTCAAGCGCATTAATGAAAAACTGCTGGTGGATGCGCTTCGCCAGGCAGCCAATATCGATCGAATCATCAAGGGAATGGTGACAGGCGATGAATGGCAGGCGCTTTTGAGTCTTGGCGCCACATTGGCGGCTAGTGGAAAATATCACCCTTTAATCACGCGAGCTTGAGAAACCGATGAAAGCAAACATTACTTGGCGGGAAGGTGTCAGTTTTCTAGGGGAAACCGACAGCGGTCACGCTGTTCTGATGGACGGGGCACCAGAAGCAGGCGGTCAAAATCTTGGGCCACGTCCGATGGAAATGCTGCTGCTGGGGCTTGGTGGATGCACGGCATTCGATGTTGTCCTGATTTTACGCAAGAGCCGTCAGATGATCACGGATTGCCAGATAGAAATAGAAGCACAGCGTGCGTCAACCGATCCCAAGGTGTTTACCCGGATTCATCTGCACTTCATCGTTACCGGAGAAGAATTGAATCCGCAGCAGGTTGAACGCGCCATCAGTCTTTCCGCAGAGAAATATTGTTCTGCTTCGATGATGTTAAAGGAAACGGTCGATATCACGCACGATTACGAAATAATTGCCAGCTCAGCGTAGGCATTTTCCTGATAAAAAAATTTCAGGCAGGAAAAGCTGAAAAAGCTTGCTAGCCAGGATTGATAGGGTTAGTATTTTTCGAGTAATGGTGGTGGTGGTGGAGATCGTATCACTTTTCAAATGAGCATGTCCTGGAGATATCCATTTTGATGGCAACGGATGGCTCGGTGGTTACCGATGAATGGTGTGGCGCAGGCGCGCTATCCTGAAAAATATAAATTAAGGAAATTAAATGGCTCAAAGAATAGCTCACATCGATGATGATCCGGATATCCGCGATACCGTCAGGCGAATACTGGTGGCGAATGGATATGAGGTGGACAGTTACCACACATCAGTTGATTTCATCAATTCACTGAACAATCCAGAATCAGTTCCTGATCTGGCGATCCTTGATGTCATGGTCGAATCCATGGATGCTGGCTTGAAAACCTACTTGGAGCTGCATGAGCGATTCCCTGAAATGCAGGCTGTTTTCATGACTTCGCTTGGCGACATGATTTTGCCCTATTTTGCAGACAAATCGCAGGAATGGGTTTGTATCATCGAAAAGCCTGTGGAACCCACCGTATTGTTATCGATGATCCGTGACCGGCTCAGTCGTAACCCCCAAAAAACCGCATAATCCTTCATAGCACCATTGGCGATGGCTGAGATTAATTTTTCCTGGAGTAATGACGATCATCAGTTCGATATTGCTGCTGCCAGAGAAAAAGGGCATAAATTCAGCAATGAAATTCTAATTAAGAATATTCGCTGGTTTATTATCTTCAGATGGGCTGTCGTCGCCGGACTCGTCCTGCTGCAGATATTCTTTCTGACCGCGTCAGAGCCACTTGCCTGGCTAGAGGTAAAAGAAAATCAAACCTGGCCACTCGCTGTCAGCATCATTTTGAGCGGCGCCAATTTTTTGTATATTTATGCGCTTGATTTCTGTCAGCCATCAAGATACAACTCGCCGTCCGCCAATCTGTGGGCGCAGATTATCGTCGATCTGATCTGTCTGTCGATTGTGGTGCATTATGTTGGCAGTACCGTTACACCAGCCCCATTTTTTTATATCCTCCATATTGCGCTGGCATGTATCTTCTTTTCAACAATCGAAAGTCTGGTGGTATTGATAATTGTGATAACGATGTACACCATTCTTCTGATCTCGGAAAGCGGTATGTTTATATATGGTTATCAGGCCGTCATGGTGGATGGGGACGCGGTTCCGAATGAAAGTCTGACCAAGGGGCGCGTCTTGTTGTGGATGGTATCGTTGAATTCATTGTTTCTGATTGTCTGGTATGTTGTGTCGCGTTTGTCAATTGTTGTTCGCGCTCACGAACGGCATCTTAAGGAAGCGATGGAGCAAGTGGAGCAGGCGCAATTTAACAGGGATCAGTACGGCATGCTGGTAACCCATCAGCTCAAGGCGCCACTGGATGCAATCCGCAGCAAGATCAATCTGATCAATGGCGGGTACTGCGGGCAAGTATCTTCAGATATAAAGGATGTCCTGGCAAGAATCGATAAACGTGGTGCCGGTATGTCGAGACTCATCCTAGACATGCTCAAGCTGGAACGGTTAAAAGCATCCACGCATACTCGCGAAACGATGGAACAGGTTAGCGTAGCGGCTATGATCGCAAAATGTATCGACAAACTGGAGCCCGTGACAAATGCCAGAAATATCAAACTTGATCATGCCATTCAGGATTTTGGGGTAACAGGTATGCCTGACCAGATAGAGATCATTCTTGAAAACATCATCTCGAATGCGGTGACTTATTCCTTTGATAATGCAACAGTGGAAATAACATCAGCAGTCAATCCCCTCGACACCACGGGAATTGTCATGATCGCTGATCATGGTATTGGTATCGAAGAGAAAGACCTGCCCAATATTTTTAATGAATATTTCTATTCATCCAGGGCAGTGGTGCATAACAAGTCGTCCAGTGGAATTGGCCTGTCTCTGGTCAAAATAGCTGCCAAAAATAACAATATCAACATACGGATCGCCAGCGCGCCCAATGCAGGCACAACCTTCACCATCGTATTTCATGACGTACAGCCATTCGGTGAAAAAGCAGAGTAGCGGTTATACAGGGTTTGTTCAATATCAGGAAGCTTCATCCGGTTCCGGGTCTTCGGTTCTGACTGGTTGTTGCTGATTTTTTATTGATTGCTTCGGATTGGCGGTACTTGCGGGCACGCGCGGAGTTTCACAGGTAACATCTGCATTCTGCGCGCGGTGCCGCAGGGCATGATCCATCAATACCAGCGCGAGCATGGCTTCTACGATCGGGGTGGCGCGAATCCCCACGCAGGGATCGTGGCGACCATGGGTCTGCACAATGGCAGGTTGCCCGTTTTTATCAATTGAGCGCCGTTCAAGACGAATACTGGAAGTGGGTTTAACGGCAACATTAACGATAATTGATTGCCCGGTAGAAATGCCGCCTAATACACCGCCAGCATGATTGCTTAAGAATCCATCGGGTGTGATTTCGTCGGAATGCTCGGTGCCTTTCTGCGTCACACAATCAAAACCCGCGCCAATTTCAACACCTTTAATGGCATTGATGCTCATCATGGCGTATGCAATTTCAGCATCCAGCCGGTCATATACCGGTTCTCCCCAGCCGACTGGCACGCCTTCGGCCACAACTGTGATTTTGGCGCCAATCGAATCACCTGATTTGCGCAGTTTATCCATGAAGGCTTCCAGTTCCGCCACGCGCGAATTGTCCGCTGCAAAAAACGGGTTCTGGCCGACGTCTTCCCAGCATTTGAAAGGTAGGCAAATGGGGCCAAGCTGCGCCATGTGGCCGCGAATAATCACACCGTAATGTTCCAGCAGCCACTTTCTGGCGATAGCAGCGGCGGCAACGCGCACAGCGGTTTCACGTGCGGAGGATCTGCCGCCTCCCCGGTAATCACGAATACCGTATTTCTGCCAATAAGTGTAATCCGCATGACCTGGGCGGAATACGTCCATGATTTTGCTGTAATCCTTGCTGCGCTGGTCAATGTTGCGAATCAGCAAGGCAATCGGGGTGCCTGTCGTTTTCCCTTCAAAAACTCCGGAGAGAATCTCCACCTGATCTGTTTCGTGGCGCTGTGTCACATGGCGCGATGTGCCCGGTTTGCGCCGGTCGAGTTCCTGTTGAATATCGTGCTCGGATAAAATGAGTCCCGGCGGGCATCCATCCACGACACAGCCAATCGCCGGGCCGTGCGACTCCCCAAAAGAAGTGACGCTGAAAAGTTTTCCGATTGTATTGCCTGACATTGCGTTTCCTCTAAAACAGAACCCGGAAGTCTATCATAAGCGCGAAACGGATAGATTGCGCTGAATAGTCGTTCATAAATAGCGGTAACACCTGGATCACATCTGACAGGCACGCTGCGGCGTTGTTCGTCGTCGCCATAGCCTTGCTATGACGCCCCCTCTCGCCTTGTATTGCATCCCGCCAGACGCGCTCAATTGTCACACTTATTCCTTCACGGCGCCTAATCGCTGGCAGAGTAAGGCAAGATCGTTCAAAATGACGGGGTTGGCAGGTAGAATAGAAAACAGTCTGGGATTTCACCGAGGAGGAATGATGAACAGTGAAGAAGTAAAAGGATATCTGCTGGATTTGCAGAACCGGATCGTATCCGGGCTGGAGGAGATGGATGGTGAAAAATTTCGTCGTGATAGCTGGGAACGTCCGCAAGGCGGGGGAGGGACCAGTTGCGTGATCGAAGAAGGTAACGTACTGGAACGTGGTGGCGTGAATTTTTCACATGTTTACGGCAGCGGGCTGCCGGCTTCGGCAACGGCGGCTCGCCCTGAACTTGCCGGCAGGGCATTTGAAGCCATTGGCGTCTCGCTCGTACTTCATCCACGCAACCCATATGCACCCACCGTGCACATGAATATACGATTTTTTGAGGCAATCAAGGAAGGCGCTGATCCAGTGTGGTGGTTTGGTGGCGGGATGGATTTAACCCCTTATTACGGTTTTGAAGAAGATGCCATCCATTTTCATCAGACCTGCCAGAATGCGCTTGATCCCATTGGCGGGGATTACTATCGGCGTTTCAAGAAATGGTGCGATGAATATTTTTATTTAAAGCACCGTCAAGAGCCGCGTGGAATTGGTGGTATTTTTTTTGATGACTTTAATCAGCCGGATTTTATGACCTGTTTCAATCTGACCAGAAACGTTGGCGATCATTTTCTGGCTGCGTATTTGCCGATTGTGGAAAAACGTCGTGATATTGCCTATGACGAACGTGAACGTGATTTCCAGGCATATCGTCGCGGGCGCTACGTCGAATTCAACCTAGTATGGGATCGCGGCACCCTGTTTGGATTGCAAACAGGAGGGCGTACCGAATCCATCCTGATGTCACTGCCGCCAATCGTCAAATGGCGTTACAACTGGTCACCCGAAGCAGGTACTCCCGAAGCCAGGCTATACAGCGATTTTCTGATCGGAAAGAACTGGCTGCAAACAGGGTAATAAAATCCGTATTGAAAAACTATTTGATCTCTCTGCTTGAAAATAGTCTGCCCAGTCCCATATTCTGAATGAAGTTGACTGAATACAGTAATTGATATTCTGATTGCTTTGTAGAAATCAGAAAGTTCGTTCAGTCGATATTCGGGTTCAGGTTGACGGCAGGTAAAATTTCCCGGCGGCCTGTTGATATGTATTATTTTTTTGACATGGAGATTAAAAATGGCAATCACAAAATACGAACCTTGGGGGTTACTGACGCAGTTACAGCGAGAGCTGGAACGAGTACGGGAAGATTCTGGCGGAAATGATTCTCTGGCGACAACGGAATGGGCGCCCGCCGTGGATATCAAGGAAGAAGCAGATAGATTTGTATTGTATGCCGATTTGCCAGGCGTCAAACCGGAAGAAATCGATGTCAATATGGAAAATGGCATATTGACCATCAAGGGTGAAAAACAGACAGAAGCAAAAACCGAGAAAGAAGGATATAAACGGGTGGAGCGAACTTACGGTTCTTTTTTCCGCCGTTTCAGCCTGCCGGATACCGCCAATCCTGACGCCATTTCGGCAACATCCAAACATGGCGCACTGGAAATTGTCATTCCCAAGCGGGAATCTGTGCAACCCAAGAAAATTAACGTTACGACCCTGGAGTAGTTGGCAGAATAAAAAATGGAGCCTTCACAGGCTCCATTTTTTGTCAATTGAATCATCTGGCTTTTCGGTCAAATTGACGACGAAGTTGTTTTCCGGTACATTCTATCCTTATGAAAAAGAACGTTATTCTTTCATGCTCCAACAGTAATTCGCTTGTTTCAGCATACTTTGTCTGAAATGGCCGTCTTAGGAAAACTAAAAGGAGCAAGCCACTGACTTCGACTACCGGACAAAAAGTAATACCACCTCTTGCCGAGTGGGGCAGCAAAGGATGGCTCTCCACAAAAGACTATACGGATTTCTGGTCAGATATTTTGTGTGATGACCTGGGTGAAGTTCTTGACCAGAAACATATTATTGATATCGGAGCAGGTTCCGGAAAGCTCTGGGAAACAGCATTAAAAAAAGGTCTCAGTCCAAAACGCCTCGACCTGCTCGACCCGGCTCTGAATATATCGCAGGCGTTGGAACGCAAATCCTGCGTTTACCCGCTGCGCGGCGGGCTGGAATCCTTCGGAACGTCAACTGCCGACGTGGCCTTCTTTAAACAGTCATTCCATCTTGCCCTGAAATGTCTGGGCGACGCGCTCTTTGACTATTATCTGCCTGGTCATACTTGTGTCGTATTGTATATGCCGCATAAACCTGAATGGCCGATCTCTCCCGCCTTCTGCGACCTCTATAAAACAAAAGAAGTGATCATCGAAGACATCGCGCGCAACGCTGGAAAAAGCGTCATCAAACAAACCCGTTTTGATTTTCCCGTCATAATGTCTCGCAAAGAATGGTGCGACATGCTTCGCGCTCGCTTTACCACCACGCTTCACTCCGTGGACAATAATTTTATTGAAAACGAAATCAAATGGGTCGAAGACCACTATCCTGGAATATTGTCTTTCAATGATCCTCTGAAATGTTTAATATTCCGTTAAGCACTCAAACCCGGAAAATTGATGTGTGCGGGGTTTCCTTCAATTGGGCTGAATTGTTACCGGTAATTCATGTTATGCATGATAATATCTCCATATGATTCAATCATTTCTTATTGCCAATCCCAAGGGCGGGTGTGGCAAGACAACGCTCTCGACGAACCTGGCAGGTTACTTTGCCAGACAGGGCCATGGCGTCATGCTGGGCGATATCGATCGCCAGCAGTCGGCGCATGAATGGCTCAGACTGCGTCCGAAAGAACTGCCGCTTGTCCACAGTTGGGATATACAACCAGGAGAACCGGTTTCTCCCCCGAAGGGTGCCAAATACAATGCCGATCGTGTCGTGCTTGATTCGCCAGCCGGCTTGCGTGGAAAAAAGCTGGAAGCAGCGATCAAGCGTATTCATCATGTTATTGTGCCGCTGCAACCTTCGATCTTCGATATGCTTGCTACTCGCGCCTTTCTTGATGTCCTGCTGGCAGAAAAGGCGGTACGAAAGCAACAGACTTTTATTGCTGTCGTTGGTATGCGTGTGGACCCGCGCACGCGTGCCGCCGTTGAATTGGCACGTTTTGTCGAAGCGCTGGATGTGCCTGTGCTTGGTTTTCTGCGCAATACTCAGCGTTACGTGCAGCTTGCAGCCCAGGGCATGACACTATTTGATCTTTCGCCGGCACGTGCAGGGAAAGATCTGCAGCAATGGCAGGGCATTATCGACTGGATAAATACCACGCAAAAATAGCGATAAAACTCCGGAGTGCCGCATCACTGTTGCCGGTATCGTGCCCCGGTAAAGCAGACAAGCTATCTGTCGGTCAAGGCACAATCCAGTCAGCCGCAACTTTCAGTGTATTTTTCCGAGCTTCGTCTGGTTTCAGTATGTATCCACCCTTGGACATGACCCGCTGCTCCGGCCCTAGGGTCTGTTGACATTTTGCGGTAATTATTTAATAGATAGAAACAAACTCGTAATATTGGGGTTCCTATACCACCAACAAAACGAGTTTGTGATGCCCCGATTGATGCTCAGTGATGAGTCCTGGTCGAAGCTGGAGAAGATTCTGCTTCAAGAAGCGATTTATAACAAGCGCAATCTGCGCATGACGGTAGAAGGAATACTGTATCGAATGCGGGTTGGCTGTCCGTGGCGAGACCTACCCAAGGCGTTTGGCTGCTGGAATTCCATCTATAAAAGGTTCAATGCATGGTCATTGAGCAGAAAATTGTTCAATATTTTCAAAGTGTTGGCTGTTGATCCCGATTGGGAATGGGAATTTATTGATGGCAGCTATGTTAAAGCACATCAGCATAGTGCGGGAGCAGCGAGTCAAGAATCGCAGGCTATTGGTAAAAGCCGTGCAGGCAATACCACAAAGATCCATTTGGCTATGTCGCAATTAATTGTTGAATTGAGCGTCCAATGTGTATCGGTATGTAAAAAGAGGGGCGCACCATGAA
>JAVVEX010000035.1:0-17242 GCA_032251195.1 Nitrosomonas sp. | reverse complement strand
AACAAGCAATTTGGCCAATTTTATGGTTCATAACATACTGTTTTAATGAATAATAAATTTAAGCCCGATTGCCCTGTTTTGCCCTGCGTTTTTGATGCCAAATGTCTAAACTTGAGTTATAGTGTTTTTTCGTAAAAAATAATAAAGGAGTATGTTATGAGCAAATGCAGAATAGTTGTTGCGATTGTGGCGGTATTATTTGCCAGTGGTTGTGCGGATATGTCGGCAACTCAGCGCGGCTCTGGCGGGGGTGCACTGCTTGGTGCGGCAACCGGTGCTGCAATTGGTGCGATTGCTGGTGGCGGTAAAGGTGCAGCGATTGGTGCAGGTGCTGGCGCAGCCGTAGGGGCGGGTGCGGGCTATTTGTGGTCACAGCGCATGGAAGAGCAGAGAAGACAGATGGAAGCTGCTACAGCGGGCACGGGCGTGTCAGTAATGCAAACGGCGGATAACCGTCTGATGCTGAATATTCCAAGTGATATTTCGTTTGATACCGGCAGTGCGCAGATAAAATCCGGTTTTTTCCCGATACTTGATAGCTTTGCAACCAGTTTGCAGAATAACCCTGCTACGCAGGTTACAATTATTGGGCATACGGATAATACCGGCAGTGATGTGATTAACAATCCCTTGTCAGTCAATCGTGCAGCCAGTACCCGTGATTATCTGCTCAGCAGAGGTGTGTCTTACCAGCGTATCCAAATTGATGGTCGGGGTTCTTATGAGCCGGTTGCGCCCAACGATACACGGGCCAATCGTGCTAGAAACCGGCGTGTCGAGATTTTTGTAACTGAGTCACGTTGAGTTGGAAGCTGGTTATTTTTTGAGTCTAAAATAAAATATATAGTATTCGCGTTGTTATGGCAGAAATAGGAACTGAAAAAAAAGATGGATGGGAAAAGGACTTGCTGGAGAAACTTGTTCTTACTTCTTTGCGGGAACAGAAAAGAGCCCGTTACTGGGGTATCTTTTTTAGGCTACTGACTTTCTCTTATCTGTTTATTCTGCTTTTCTGGGGGCTGGGCTGGTTTAATTCGGACACGGTGAGCGTGTCCGATAAGCACACTGCGTTGGTTGATTTGCAGGGGGAAATTTCTGCTGAAGGATTGAGCAGCGCTGAGAATATCAAAGCGGGATTGAAAAATGCATTCAAGCACCGCAATACAGCAGGTGTGATTCTGCGTATCAATAGCCCTGGCGGCAGCCCTGTTCAGGCAGGTGCTATCAATGATGAAATATATCGGCTGCGATCACAATATCCAGAGGTTCCTCTTTATGCTGTTGTCGAGGATATCTGCGCTTCCGGCGGTTATTACATTGCCGTGGCAGCGGACAAGATTTATGTGGATAAGGCCAGTGTCGTTGGCTCAATTGGCGTCATTATGAACGGCTTTGGGTTTACCGGTACGCTTGAGAAGCTGGGTGTGGAGCGCCGTCTGCTCGCGGCAGGTGAAAATAAAGGTTTTCTGGATCCATTCTCACCTTCCAATCCGCAGCAGCGTGAGCATGCCACCAAAATGCTCACGGCAATTCATAAGCAATTCATTGATGTCGTGCAGAAGGGACGAGGGGATCGCTTGCAGAAAAATCCTGATATCTTTAGCGGGATTGTCTGGACAGGAGAGCAAAGTGTCGCGCTTGGGTTGACCGATGCACTGGGCGATATTGATCATGTTGCACGTGAGGTTATTCAGGCGGAACGTATTGTGGATTTTACCGCGCAAGAGGGTCTGGTTGATCGCTTTGCCAAGCGATTTGGCCAAGTGACGGCCAGCCTTCTGACCGGGTTGGAATCCGGCTTGCAACTGCGATAGTCAATGACGCGCTGGATTTTGTGAGGCGATCAATTCTGCAAGCATGCGGGTAACGCCGTTTTGCCATGGCGGTAAATGCAGCTGGAAAGTGTCGCGGAACTTCTCGGTATCAAGACGTGAATTCAGTGGTCTTTTTGCTGCCGTGGTAAAATTTCTGGTTTCAATTGGAACAATATTTTCTGGTTTAACCTTGATTGGAACTTGTTGTTCGCGAGCGAAATCCAAAAGAAAACTGGCGTAGGTATGCCAAGTTGCCTCGCCTTGAGCTGCGACATGGTACAGACCTGATAATTCAGGGTATTTCAATAGTTTTGGAATTGCCTGCGCAGTAACATCCGCCAGTAATTCGGCACCAGTAGGTGCGCCAGTCTGATCGTTAATGATGGTGAGTTGCTCCCGTTCCTGTGCCAAACGCAGGATGGTTTTTGCAAAATTATGTCCTTGCGCACTATAGACCCAGCTGGTGCGCAAGATCAGATGGTTGCAACCTGATTCAGCAATAGCGGTTTCTCCTTGCAGTTTGCTGCGGCCATAAACGTTGAGTGGTGCTGCCAAATCGGATTCATGCCAAAAGTGGTTGCCGCTCCCGTCGAAGACATAATCGGTTGAAAAATGAATCAGACTGGCGCCAGTTCTTCTGGCCTGGCATGCGAGCAAACCGGGTGCCTGGGCATTGATGTGGAAAACAGCATCAACGTCATTTTCTGCCTTATCCACCGCAGTATAGGCAGCGGCATTAACGATGATGTCTGGCTGGATAGCCTGGAGGGTGCGGGTAATACCGACCTGGTCAGTCAGGTCGCCGCAATATTGTCGATCATGCCGGTCGAGTGCGATTAACTCGCCAAGCGGCGCCAGACTGCGTTGTAATTCCCAGCCCACTTGACCATTTTTCCCCAACAATAAAATTTTCATTCGCCACGTCCGGTGTCGTTGGTTTCGACCCATTTGCGATAATCACCGGATTGAACGTGCCTGCACCATTCCTGGTTCTGCAGATACCATTGCACCGTTTTCTGGATGCCGGTTGCAAAAGTCTCGGCAGGTTTCCAGTCTAATTCCTGTTTAATCTTGCTGGAATCAACCGCATAACGGCGATCATGTCCGGGTCGATCTGTGACGTAGGTGATCAGGCTGCGGTAGTCGTAATCAGCAGGGTGATGCGCCTGCAGAATATCGCAAATGGTGTGCACAATCTCCAAATTAGGTTTCTCGTTCCAGCCGCCAATGTTGTAGGTCTCTCCTGGCTGGCCTTTCGCCAGTACGCAACGAATAGCGCTGCAATGGTCATTGACGTATAACCAGTCGCGGATTTGCTGGCCATCACCGTAGACTGGCAGTGGTTTGCCAGCAAGTGCATTGGTAATCATCAGTGGAATCAACTTTTCCGGGAACTGGTAGGCGCCATAGTTATTGGAACAATGCGTGGTCAGTGTCGGCAAACCATAAGTATGATGATAGGCGCGAACCAGACAGTCACTTGCAGCTTTGCTGGCAGAGTAGGGACTGTTTGGCCGGAAAGCATGCTTTTCGGTAAACGCCGGTTCTTCGGGGCTCAATGTGCCGAAGACTTCGTCAGTTGAAACATGCAGGAAACGAAAAGTTGTCCTCAGTTCACTTGGCAAGCCTTGCCAATATTGCCTGGCTGCTTCCAGCAAACGAAAGGTACCGGTAATGTTGGTCTGAATGAAATCTTCCGGCCCGTGTATGGAACGATCCACATGGCTTTCTGCCGCCATGTGGATAACCGCGCGAGGCTGGTGGCTGGCAAAGAGCGCATTCATTTTGCTGCTGTCGCAAATGTCTGCACATGTAAAAATATAGTGTGGGTTTCCGGTTAGCGCAGTTAAGTTTTGCAGATTACCGGCATAGGTTAACTTGTCGACGTTGACAATTGCCTCATCTGACTGAGCAACCCATTCCAGTATGAAATTCGAACCGATAAAACCGGCGCCACCTGTAATTAAAATCATAGCATTGTGTATTTAAGAATAAAATTCAGGTATTTTTGAAATTGGTTGATTCTGCTGGTAGCCAGGTAACGTCCAGTCCGGGTGCGCCTGATGGTGCCTGAAAATGACAATCAGTGCCGATATCGGCAACCCAGACCAGCGTATCTGCGCAAAAGAGTAATGGCAGCGCGTTACGTTTCCATGGTGGGAATGCGGTTTCCTGAAAAATTTTTTTTAAACTGCGACGTGGTCTTTTACAGTCAGGCTGAAATTTTTCGCCGCCCGATCGGGTACGTATCGTAACAGTTTGCCGGGATAGTTTCTGCAAATCAATGCCTGTACCTGACTGGTTCTGAAATATCAGCGTTCCTTGCAGCGGTTCTATAAATAATTGTCTCTCGCCTTGCCAGGGAATGATGAAGTCTCTTCCTGCTTCAGAGTTTATTGGTAAACACTCGGCCACTCCCCGGTAGCAGCGGATTTCCATGTTCTCAAACGGGAAAGATATGTAGTTGTCTGCTGTTGCAGTACATAGCTGATGCAAAAGCTCACCAAGCTTGGCCGCAGAGGGTAAGTGGGTCACTTTTTGTGCCAGAAAATAACGCAGCAGGTTTTTTGCGCGAGCTGAATTAAGACTACGCAGTTTTCTCAGTGACAGGGTATGGTGGGTCATTATCTGCTCACCATCTGCTTGTGCCAGTTCGTCCAGTAACCGTGTGGCCTCTCCTAAGTGTCGGCAGGTGCGTGCGAGTGTTTTCCGATAGGCGGGGTAGCGTGTTTCGATGATGGGGAAGACCTTGTGGCGCAGGTAATTCCGGTCAAAATCAGTGTTGGCATTGCTTTCGTCATTTACCCACGCTAAATTGTGGGTTTGCGCATAATGCAATATGGCGGTACGCGGAGTATTCAATAAAGGGCGCAGCAGCTTGATTGATGTGTTGGCGAGTGGCCTGACAGCGGGCATTGCGCTCAATCCCTTGATGCCTGCGCCGCGCAGTAATTGCAGCAATAATGTTTCGGCTTGGTCATCCTGATGTTGCGCCAGCACGATATAGTCGGTGTCGACACGGGTAAATGCTTGATAACGAGCATGTCTGGCGGTAGCTTCCAGGCTTTCCCGTGCTTGTTTACTGATTTGTAACCGAAAGACAGACAGGGAGATAGCGAATTTGTCACATAATTTCTGGCAAAAATCGCGCCATTGATCGGAATGACTGCTGATACCGTGTTCCACATGTACTGCGGACAGGTTGAATTCTATAGCGCCGGATAATTTTGCCAGTATATCCAGAAGCACGACTGAATCGACGCCACCACTCAATGCGACTGTGAGACGGTCGCCAAGCGTTATTTGCTGGCGAAGATCGCGTTGCAGCAGTTCAATCAGATTGTTCGGGTTGGTTGAGTTTGAACTTGCCATAACCCATCAATCGCTCATAGCGCCTTTGCAGCAGAGCATCCAGCGGCATATCCTGCAGTTTGCGTAATGATTCCTGCAGGGCTTGTCTGACGGATTGCATAACTGCAGGATAGTCGCGGTGCGCACCTCCGATGGGTTCGGGAATAATATCATCGATCAATCCCATTTCCTTGAGCCGATCCGCCGTAATACCGAGAATTTCAGCCGCTTCAGGTGCCTTGTCTGCACTTTTCCACAAGATGGAAGCGCAGCCTTCGGGAGAAATCACCGAGTAGGTGGCATATTGCAGCATCAATAAGGCATCTCCTACCGCAACCGCTAATGCGCCGCCTGAACCACCTTCTCCAATAACGATACAGATGATCGGAGTTTTCAGTTCTGCCATGGCATAGAGATTTTTGCCAATTGCTTCTGATTGTCCACGTTCTTCGGCATCGATACCAGGAAAAGCTCCGGGGGTATCGATAAAAGTGATCACGGGGATCGAGAATTTCTCCGCCAGGCACATCAGGCGCAATGCCTTGCGATAACCTTCGGGTTTGGGCATGCCAAAGTTACGGTATATTTTTTCTTTGGTATCGCGCCCCTTTTGGTGGCCGATGACCATGACTGCCTGACCGTTATAATGCGCTAATCCACCGATGATGGCCGGGTCATCGGCAAAATGGCGATCACCGTGCAATTCTTCAAAATTGGTAAATAAATGCTGTATGTAGTTTAGGGTATAAGGCCGTTGAGGATGCCGGGCAACCTGCGAAATCTGCCAGGGTGTTAGCTTGGCATAGACGCTCTTGGTCAGCCCTTGACTTTTTGCCTGCAACCGGGTAATTTCAGCCGAAATATCCAGTGCGGAATTGTCTTGGGTATAACGCAACTGTTCGATCTTGGCTTCGAACTCCTCGATCCCTTTTTCAAAATCCAGAAAGAAGGTTTTCATGAAAATGGTTTTGATTGAAACGGCGATGATACAGGATTTGAATTGATTTGCGGATTCGGGTAATGGTAGATGTTAGCGACGCATGTGATTTTCAAGGTAGATCAAATCCTGCTTCTTCAATGGCGTGCCTGAAATCTTCAATATTGGAAGAGGCCGCTTGATGTTCAATCGTTGCTTGCGCGTCTTCGAGCGCTACGGTTACCTTGTTGACGCCAGGTAGTTTTTCGAGAACGCCCCTGACACTGCTGGCGCAGCCCATACAGGTCATGCCTTTGATCGGGATAACCGTTGTAATCATCGAGTTTTCCATGTGTTCAGACTCCGTTTTTTTTGTAATGCGTGAAATACGTGACGGGTGCTGGTTGCTGGTTGCTAATGCTCTGCCTTCCAGCGTTTGAGTAACAGCGAGTTCGTGACGACCGAAACCGAACTCATAGCCATGGCTGCGCCCGCAATGACTGGATTCAGCATGCCAAACGCTGCCAGCGGAATTCCCAGCGCATTATAGAAGAAAGCGAAAAATAGATTCTGGCGGATTTTGCGTAACGTACTGCGTGAGAGCGAAATTGCATCGGCCACACTCATCAGATCATTGCGCATCAGCGTAATGTCAGCTGCGTCTATTGCAATATCGGAACCGGCTGCTATCGCAAAACTGACATTTGCGCTGGCAAGTGCCGGGGCGTCATTGATTCCGTCCCCCACCATGCCGGTAAAGCGGCCACTTGCCTTGATAGCTTCGACAGCCGCAGCCTTGTCCTGTGGCAATACCTCTGCCTGAAAGTCTCTGATTCCGGCCTGGGCGGCAATGGCTGCGGCGGTGACCGGGTTGTCCCCGGTCAACATGATGACATCAATACCCATGCTCTGTAATCGTCTAATTGCCTTGGCGGAAGTGCTGCGTAACGGATCGGTAATCGCAAGATAGCCCATTATCTGTGGTGATAATCCGGCTTCCACGGCAATAGCAACTACGGATTTACCCTCTGCCTGCAACGCCGAGAGATGACTTTGATCAAGGTTGGCTCCGCTGCTCTCCATAAACCTGGGAGAACCAAGCAGGTATTTGGTATCGTTACAGATGGCAGCGACTCCCTGCCCGGTAAGTGACACAAAATCCCTTATTGGCAAGCAGTTAATGTTGCGTGTCGCGGCCTGGTTCATGATTGCTCTGGCCAGCGGGTGATCCGATCCCTGTTCCAGCGAGGCGGCGATTTGCAGTAAGTCAATTTCGCTGATTGAGTTCGTTGTGACGATATCGGTGACGACCGGATGGCCTTCAGTCAAGGTGCCAGTCTTGTCGACTATCAGTACTTGAATTTTTTCAGCAAGTTCAAGTGCAGTTGCATTCTTGACAAGGATACCTTCCTGCGCACCACGTCCGGTCCCTGCCATGATTGCTGTTGGCGTGGCTAGTCCCAGTGCGCATGGACAGGCAATAACCAGTACTGCAACTGCATGAATCAGTGCCATCACAAATTGTCCAGACCACCACCAGGTCAGCCCCAGCGTCACCAGCGCAATGGCAACGACGATCGGAACAAATATACCGGCAATGACATCGGCCAAGCGTTGTATTGGTGCTTTGGAGCCTTGAGCGGCTTCTACCAGCCGGATAATGGCGGTCAGCCGGGTGTCAGCGCCAACACCGGTTGCGCGGCATTTCAATAGGCCCTGTAAATTGCTGGTAGCAGCAAATACCTTGGCGCCAAGTTCTTTTGTGACAGGAAGACTCTCGCCGGTTAACATGGACTCGTTTACGCTGGAGATGCCTTCTATGACGACGCCATCAACCGGTAAAGTTTCGCCTGCCCTGACTATAAAAACATCACCTTGTTGAATGGAATCGACATCAACTTCGCTGATTACACCATTGTGTTCTATGTGAGCAGTTTTGGGCTGTAATCTGACAAGTGACTCGATGGCCGATGAAGTTTTCTGCTTGGCGCGCGTTTCCATCAGCTTGCCAAGCAGTACCAGAATGATGATCATTGCGCTTGCCTCAAAATAGACGTGCATATCCAGCTGCCAGAAAGTCACGGCGGTGCTGAAGAAGTAGGCCATGCTGGTTCCCAGCGCTATCAGCACATCCATATTTGAGCTCCCGCTCCGTAGTGCGTGCCATGCGCCCGTATAAAAGCGTTTCCCTGCCCAGAACTGAATTGGGGTGGCAAGCATCCATTGCAGCCACTGCGGCAGCAGGCTACCATGCTCACCGGTGAGCATCATGATCATTTCGAACAGAAATGGCAATGCCAGTGCGGCTGATATCAGAAAAATACGGCGCTCTTGTCGATAAATTGCGCGCTGTCGTGTTTTTTCTGCCTCTCGACCACTGCCGGTAATTTCTCGCGCACCATAACCTGCATGCGTTATCGTGGCAATCAACTCATCGATTGTGGTAAACGCCGGGTTGAAGATGATGCGAACAACTTCGTTTGCCGGATTCAGTGCTGCCTTGACGCCGGGTAGTTTGTGCAACGCTTTTTCTATGTGGTCGCCACAGGCTGCGCAAGTCATGCCTTCTATCTGGAATAAAACGGTGCGATCAGCAACCGTAAAGCCTGCTTTTTCGATTGAATGTGACAGGTCTTCGGGGTGTGTCAGGTTGACATCAAACTCAACCATCGCTTTTTCACTGGCAAAATTAACTGCTGCATGTACGCCCGGAAGCTTGTTGAGGGTTTTCTCGATACGGGTTGCGCACGCCGCACAGGTCATGCCCGTTATGGGCAATTCAAGTTTTCTGGTCTGCGCGGCGGACAAAGCAAGATGTGATGTATCGGGAAACGGGAAAGTGATTAGTCTCTCTCGCCCGAGAAGGCAAGCAACAACTGCAACAGGCTTATGAACAGGTTATATATGCTCAAATATATCCCGAGTGTCGCCATGACATAGTTGGTCTCGCCGCCATTCACAATCCGGCTGACATCGAACAGGATAAACCCCGAGAAAATGAGAACCGCTGCGGTCGATACAGCGAGTGAAATGGCTGGAATTGCAAAAAACAGGTTGGCAAGCGAAGCCAAAATAATGAGCACCAGTCCGACCAGTAGGAAGTTTCTTAAAAAACCAAAATCTTTTTTCGTAATGGTTGCGACACTGGCAAGTGTGAAAAAGATAACACCTGTCCCGGCTGCGGCTATGCCAATGAGTTGTGAACCATTATTGAAATTAAGGGCAAATTGCAGGATTGGACCTAGCCACCAGCCGGCAATAAAGGTAAAGAGAAACAGCAGGATGACCCCCCAGATACTGTTGCGGGTGGCGCTAACCGCGAACATCAGGCCAATCATGACTGCAAGCATGACAAGTGAGCCAACAATAGGCGACCCAGCAAGAAAAGAAAAATTTGTACTCAACCCGATGAATGCGCCAATGACAGTGGGGATCATCGTTAAGCTGAGCATCAGATAGGTATTTCTTAGTACACTGTTACGTATACCAAGATCCAGTGTGGCTTGAGTGGCAGCATAGCGCGGCGTTGATTGCATGTGAACTCTCCTTTTGTGACGATTGATATAGTTTAGCCTTCGATATTGCAAAATAGCACATCTTGAGACTAGCTTGTCTTGATAAAAGTTGCAATTAATACTTCTTGGGGTAGTATTCCGTGCCTATTTTACCACTAAACCGATTAACCATGATGAAGGGAGTGGTTAATTGATTTAGCGGTAAGTATGCTGGTTATCTCAGGATAAGTGTTTTATGGAGAATAACTTGGGGTGCATGTAGAGCCAAAAGTTGTATAAATTAGAAAATGTTGGCTATGCCGGCGGGAAATCCCCATAGTGCTAATGGGGTAATTTTCCTATAAAAATCATGATTATTCCTTGCGAATGTGTTTTTGGAGTGCTAGACTTTCGGCTGGGATAATCGCAGCAAGTGAGGTTGCCTGGCCTGTGGTAAAAAGATATTGGCGTGGCAAAAACAAGTTTGGGTTTGGGTGGTTTTTGAAGTGGTAATTATTTGATTAACGTGGGGGGTGTTAAATTATGAATAGTAAATTGTTATCGTTGTGGACGGGAATGCTCGTTCTCGTGCTTTATTCGGGCTCGGCAGTGTCAAGCAAGTACAATTTTCCTGAACCGCAGAGCACTATTGCGCAGCAGATTTATGATCAGCATATTCTGGCATTATGGATCTGTCTGGCTATTTTTATTGCCGTGTTCGGTGTGATGGGTTATTCCATTATTAAGCATCGCAAATCAGTAGGGCACAAGGCGGCCAATTTTCATCACAGCACAACAGTCGAGGTTATCTGGACGGTCATTCCGGTTATTATTCTCGTGGTGATGGCCTGGCCAGCGACCAAAACGGTAATTGCCATGAAGGATACTACCGAGGCGGATATTACGATTAAGGTGACTGGTTATCAATGGATGTGGGGTTACGACTATCTCCAGGGAGAGGGCGAGGGCGTCAAATTCTACAGCCGGTTGTCAACGACGCAACCCGAAATTCGTAATCAGGCGCCAAAGGGAGAAAATTATCTGCTGGAAGTGAATAATAATATGGTGGTGCCGGTTGGCAAAAAAATTAGAATGATTGTGACGGCTAATGACGTCATTCATGCTTGGTGGGTGCCAGCGCTGGGCGTTAAGCAGGATGCGATTCCGGGATTTATCCGTGATACCTGGTTTACTGCCGATAAAGCTGGGATTTACCGCGGGCAATGTGCGGAATTATGCGGAAAAGAGCATGGGTTTATGCCAATTGTGGTTGAGGTGGTCGAGCAGGAACAATATGCGCAATGGGTTGCTGATCAGTCAAAAACTGCTGCGGCAACAGCGAATACTGCGATTGTCAGTGCTGCTGTAGAGTGATTTACAATTCAACATGTGTTTGTAAATAGCGTTAGCTTAAATTAAGGAGGAATAAAATGGCAGTAGTACAAGATGTGCATGGTCATATACATGACCACCCGACTGGTATCATGCGATGGATAACGACGACGAACCATAAAGACATTGGCACAATGTATCTGTGTTTTAGTCTGACAATGCTGTTCGTTGGCGGATTTCTGATAATGGGTGTTCGGGCAGAGCTTTTTATGCCAGGGATGCAGATATTTGAACCAGAGGTATTTAATTCGTTTACGACCTTGCATGGTCTGATTATGGTGTTCGGCGCGATTATGCCGGCTTTCGTCGGGTTCGCAAATTGGCAGGTTCCAATGATGATAGGCGCGCCAGATATGGCATTTGCGCGTATGAATAACTGGAGTTTCTGGCTGCTGCCTGTCGCTGGATCATTGCTGATTGCATCATTTTTTGTACCGGGCGGTGCCGCCGCCGGTGGGTGGACTTTTTATCCGCCACTGTCCACCCAAGGAGGGTTGGGGGTCGACATGATGATCTTTGCAGTACATATTTTGGGTGCTTCATCCATCATGGGTTCGATCAATATTATTACCACCATTCTGAATATGCGTGCACCTGGCATGACCATGATGAAAATGCCGATGTTTGTGTGGACATGGCTGATTACGGCCTATTTGTTGGTGCTGGTGATGCCGGTACTGGCCGGTGTGGTAACTATGTTGCTGACAGATCGTCATTTTGGCACCAGCTTTTTTAATGCGGCCGGTGGCGGTGATCCCGTATTGTTTCAGCATGTCTTCTGGTTTTTTGGACATCCTGAGGTGTACATCATGATTTTGCCATCTTTCGGTATTATTTCTGAGGTGATCCCAACTTTTTCGCGCAAACCGCTGTTTGGTTATTCATCAATGGTTTATGCTACGGCTTCAATTGCGATCCTGTCTTGCGTTGTCTGGGCGCATCATATGTTTACGGTTGGTATGCCAACAGTGGGCCAGTTGTTTTTCATGTATGCGACGATGCTGATTGCGGTTCCCACCGCAGTGAAGGTCTTTAACTGGACAGCTACCATGTGGCAGGGGTCGATGACATTTGAAACACCGATGCTGTTTTCAATTGGATTTATTTTTCTGTTCGTCATCGGGGGATTTAGTGGTGTGATTTGTGCGCTTGTTCCACTTGATATCCAGGTACAGGACACCTACTATGTGATTGCCCATTTTCATTATGTTTTGGTGTCTGGTTCGTTGTTTGCCTTGTTCGCCGGTACGTATTACTGGTTACCAAAATGGAGCGGTCGCATGTATGACGAAACGCTCGGAAAATGGCATTTCTGGTTATCCATGGTATTTTTCAATGTCACTTTCTTCGTGCAGCACTTTTTAGGTCTGGCTGGCATGCCGCGCAGAATTCCTGATTACGCCCTGCAGTTTGCGGACTTCAATATGGTTTCCAGTATCGGGGCATTCGGGTTCGGATTAACTCAGTTGCTGTTTGTATATATCATCATTAAATGTGTGCGAAGTGGTGAGAAAGCAGCTGATAATCCTTGGGAAGGTGCTAAAACATTGGAGTGGACACATTTGCCATCTCCAGCTCCATACCATAGCTTTGAAACGCCACCTGTCATCAAATAAAGAGAGGGTTAGTGTGGTGCCTAACGAAGATGATACAAAGCTGAAGCGAAAGAATGTACTGACAGCTTTGATCTTGTTGGTCATGATCGTGATTTTTTATGTAGTTACTGTTACCTTTAAAGAATGAAACCAAATGAAATCAAAAGCAATACGGAAATACTGAAAAAACTGATAGTTTTCAGTATGGTAATGTTTGGTTTTGGTTACGCTATGGTGCCTCTTTATGAGAAATTTTGTGAGGTAACGGGAATATATGAATTACAACGACCTGATGTACTGGATAAATCAACAAAAGTTGATGAAACAAGAGTAATCAATATCCAGCTGGATGCAAATGTACGCGGACTGTCGTGGGATTTTAGACCCTTGCAGTCCGCTATACAGGTGCACCCTGGTAAATCAGCTGAAGTTGTGTATGAAATCAGTAATCAATCAGATAACACTCAGGTGGGGCAGGCTATTCCAAGCTACAGTCCCCGGAATCTGGAGCGCTACCTGAAAAAATTTGAGTGTTTCTGTTTTACGCGGCAGGAGCTTAAGGGAGGGGAAACTAGACAAATGGCAGTTAGATTTGTAATAGATCCAGATCTTCCTGAGTCTGTGCACACAGTTACGCTGTCATATACATTTTTTTCGCTGATGAATGATTGATTTGTCCGGGTTTAATGGATAAAAGGATGGGCGTTGAATAATGATCGTGGTGCAGATAAAGCAACTATTCTGCAGATAGCAAAGGCTGTTTTTTTTTCCTTTATCGGTATTAGAAAGCAAGGTGATCTGGAGCATGATGCTGCCAAAATAACATTATTGCAGGCGGTGATAGGCGGGATTATCGGTTGTTTTATATTTATTGCGAGTATAGTGCTGCTCGTTCGTATTGTAACAAGTTGAAATACAATCTAAATTCAGGAGGTAATATGAGTCAAGCAACAGGGCATTATTACGTGCCAGCGCCATCCAAATGGCCAATAGTCGGTTCATTTGCATTGTTGTTCATGGGGTTTGGTGCCGCGCTTACAATGAATAAATTGCCGCTTGGTTATGGCTTGTTGGCAATTGGATTTGCCATACTTGTATTTATGCTGTTTGGCTGGTTTGGAGATGTTGTGCGCGAAAGCGAGGCTGGTGTATATCATGCTCATGAAGATAAGTCTTTCAGGTGGGGAATGAGCTGGTTCATTTTTTCGGAGGTGATGTTTTTCGCTGCTTTTTTTGGTGCGTTATATTATATGCGTGCCTTTTCAATACCGTGGTTAGCCGGTGAGGGTGTCGGTGGCGTGGATCATGCACTATTATGGCCTGATTTTGCGGGCGATTGGCCAACAGCTGGGCCAGGTTTTGCTGATGATTTTACTCCGATGGGCGCATGGGGAATCCCGGCGTTGAATACCTTTTTGCTTTTGTCTTCTGGGGTTACCATTACTTTGGCGCACTGGGCATTGCAAAAGAATGATCGAAGTGGACTCAAACTATGGTTGTTCGCCACCATTGCGCTGGGTGTCACATTTCTTGGATTCCAGATTTACGAATATGGCCATGCGTATGCTGATCTTAATCTTAAGTTAAGCAGCGGAGCTTATGGTTCAACTTTTTTTATGTTGACCGGATTTCATGGTTTTCATGTGACGCTTGGTACGCTGATGCTGATTGTAATTTACTTCAGAAGTTTAGCTGGCCATTTTAAGCCGGAGCATCATTTTGGTTTTGAAGGTGTGGCTTGGTATTGGCACTTTGTTGATGTTGTGTGGTTGATTTTATTTATTTTTGTGTATTTAGTTTAAGCATTGCAATACTCGGAGAATAAAATATTACGTATAGAAGGTAATCCGGCGTGGCCTGATTATGATTTGGCTATGTCGGATTTGAAACCAATATTGAGTTTGGCTGGTATCAAGTGAAAATTTCAGAATATCAATTCAAACGCAATATCTGGTTTTTTTTAATTGCCATGCTTGCAATAGCCCTATTTATCAGGCTCGGGTATTGGCAATTATCGCGTGCTGAAGAAAAAGAGATTCGGTTTTCTCAACTGGAAACATATGCAAGGCAGCCTGCCATAGCGATGCCGACGACATTGGTCGATCTTAAAAGTTTGCGATATCGTCGTGCTGAAGTGCGTGGTTATTTTGTACCACAGTTGATTGCGTTGCTGGATAACAAAGTTCATAACGGAACCGTAGGCTATCATGTATTGATGCCTTTGCGTATTGAGAACAGTGACATGCATGTATTGGTTAACCGTGGTTGGATTCCGGCTGGCGCGAACAGAATGCATTTGCCTGAAATCAGTACTTCAGATGAATATGTTCGTATTGTTGGCACAGTGGTTTCTCCGGATGTAAAAACCATTGCCCTCTCAGAGAACCAGGTGAGTGGTAAGGTTTGGCAGAGTTTTGAGTTTTCGCATTATCAGGAAATGACTGATATCGAGCTTCAGCCGCTGATGCTACTACAGCACGAAGATACAAATTTGATGGCTGATGGATTGATTCGAAAATGGGAACGACCTGATTCCGGGTCATCCAGAAATATCGGCTACGCTGTTCAATGGTTTTCTTTGGCAGCGGTAACTTTACTTATTTATATTGTATTGAATGTCAAGCGAAAAAATTCTGAAGGGTAGGCTGCAGCTAATCCTGCTGATGCTGTTGGTGCTGTCACCAGTAGTATTGTCTTACATCTTTCATACTTACGGGCTGCGTCCAGACAATACCGTTAATTATGGCGAATTACTGGAAGTAAAACGCATAGAAGGCGTCGCGACAAATCTGGATGATAATACAATTTTCCGAATCAGGCAGTTAAAAGGAATGTGGTCGTTATTGATAGTTGATTCCGGAGAGTGTTATCAATATTGTCAGGATAAGCTCTATTTGATGCGGCAGATTCGTTTGGCAATGCACGTTGATAAAGATCGTGTGGCTCGCGTTTGGCTGATTAATGATAATGTTACGCCAGATCCATCCATCGTGGAAGAGTACGAGGGCACGCAACTTGTTCTGGCAAAAGACAAAGATTTATTATCGGAGTTTCCTTATACAGGAAACCAGCAGAATCATATTTATGTAATAGATCCTATGGGACATCTGATGATGCGGTACCCTGAAAATCCAGATCCCAAGAGAATGATCGATGATTTAAAAAGATTATTGAAATTGTCCGACATGGAACACTAAGTCGATAAATATATTGTGCTTTATCAGATTCTGACAAAAAATTTGTCGAGCTGTAATAATAATTGCTGAAGGAGGGTGTGATGATTACAAGTTCACTAACATGGGTAGGGGTATCTGCGAGAATACAGGAGTTCTATCGATTAACCAAACCAAGAGTCGTATCGCTGATTGTCTTTACTGCCGTCATCGGTATGCTTTTGTCTGTTCCCGGGGCAGTGCCCATCGATATATTGATTTTGGGCACAATCGGTATTTCTCTGGTAGCTGGAGCGGCAGCGGCATTAAACTGTCTGGTGGAGTACAAATTTGACGCAGTTATGGCGCGTACAAAAGGCAGACCACTGCCACAAGGCAAAGTCAGTGTACCCGAGACATCATTTTTTCTGATATTGGTCGGAGGTTCCGGGCTGTTTATACTTTATCAGTGGGTTAATCCGTTAACTATGTGGTTAACGTTTGGTACTTTCGTTGGCTATGCAATTATTTACACGTTGATACTTAAACCATTAACGCCTCAAAATATTGTAATTGGCGGTGCGTCGGGTGCAATGCCACCGGTTTTGGGATGGACAGCGATAACGGGAGAGATATCGGCGGATGCGCTGTTATTGTTTCTGATTATTTTTGCCTGGACACCGCCCCATTTCTGGGCGCTGGCGCTTTATCGTAAATCTGACTATGCCAAAATAGGTATGCCCATGTTGCCAGTAACACATGGTGATGCGTTTACCCGCTTACATGTGCTGTTGTATACGATAATACTGTGCATCGTAACACTACTTCCGTATCTCACTCAAATGAGTGGTTTGATTTACCTGGTGAGCGCATTGATATTGGACGTAGTTTTCATGTATTACGCGATCAAGATTTACCTGCAATATACAGATCAGATCGCCAGAGAGGCTTTCCGCTACTCGATTCTTTATCTAGCAGTTTTGTTTGCAGCTTTATTGGTAGATCATTATTTTTATTTCTAATAGCAGTTGCCTGGGCGTGATTGGTTCTAACATTAACGCTGAGAGTATTTGATTCTCGGCGTTAATACTGCCCAGTTTACTAAGAGGGTTGTTGCGGAAATATTTTACCTGGATTCAGGATGTTGTCTGGATCAAAGGCCTGCTTTACCCGTCGCATCAGCATGATGGTCGCATCGTTTAATTCCTTGTCAATATAGGCTCGTTTCTCCGATCCTATGCCATGTTCTCCGGATATGGTGCCGTTCAGCCGAATGACAAGGTCAAATATCTGGTTCAGACACGTCTGTGCTCTTTCATTTTCACTAGGGTCTTCTGGATTTATCAACAGGTTGACATGAATGTTACCGTTGCCGATGTGTCCGAAATTGACATTCTTAAGCTGATAATGGTCGCTCAGCCTTTTCAACCCAGCCATCAGATTGGCGATCTGCTCGATAGGCACTACGATATCTTCATTGATTTTTTTGGGTGCGATGTCACGTAACAGAGGTGATAGCATTTTCCTG
>JAVVEX010000034.1:0-17296 GCA_032251195.1 Nitrosomonas sp. | reverse complement strand
CATTGAGAAAGTGGATCAGATGATCAATCTTGTTGGCGAACTCGTCATCACACAGGCCATGCTGGCGCAGACAGCTTCACAAATTGATCCGGTAATTCACGAAAAATTAATCAATGGATTAAACCAGCTCGAACGTAATACGCGAGATCTGCAGGAATCCGTGATGTCGATCCGCATGATGCCGATCAGCTTTGTTTTCAGTCGCTTTCCCCGAGTTGTGCGAGATGTCGCGGCCAAACTGGGCAAGAAGGTCGAGCTTAAAACCGTTGGGGAAAGTACCGAGCTCGACAAGGGTTTGATTGAAAAAATCACCGACCCGTTAACCCATCTGATCCGTAACAGTCTCGACCATGGAATCGAATCACCGGAAAAAAGAGTGGCGCTTGGCAAACCGGCGCAGGGCACGATCACGCTGCGCGCCTCGCACCAGGGTGGAAGCATCGTTATTGAGGTAATTGATGATGGCGCCGGCCTCAACGCCGAGAAAATTCTGGCCAAGGCGCGCGAACGTGGTCTGCCGATCAGCGAAACCATCACGGATCAGGAAATATGGATGCTGATTTTTGAAGCAGGCTTCTCCACGGCGGAGGTCGTAACCGATGTCTCTGGCCGGGGTGTCGGCATGGATGTGGTCAAACGCAATATTCAGGCGCTTGGCGGGCGTGTCGAAATTAATTCCTCCCTTGGTCAGGGTACAAAAATTTCCATTCGCCTTCCACTGACGCTGGCGATTCTGGACGGGTTATCGGTGTCGGTAGGCAATCAACTGTTTATCGTGCCGCTAACCTATATTACCGAATCGCTTAAACCGAAGGCGGCGGATATTCGTACCGTCAGAGGACAGGGACGAGTGGTACAGGTACGTGGCGAATATCTTCCGGTCATCGCGCTGCATGAAGTGCTCGGGTTGCAGCCAGCCGTAACGCAGATTCATGAAGGAATCCTGGTCATTCTCGATGCCGAGGGCAGTAAGGCCGCCATGTTCGTCGATACCCTGGTCGGACAGCACCAGGTTGTCATCAAGAGTCTGGAGAGCAATTATCGCCGGGTACGGGGCGTATCCGGCGCAACTATTATGGGTGATGGCAGTGTCGCTCTGATACTCGATGCAACTGGTCTGGTTCAGATGGTCAAGCGGTCATTGGTGGATGCCGCCTGATAAAAAAGTCAAATTCTTCACGCAATATGCCGTTTAACACTTTACCAAACAGGCTTACAAAAGGACAAAGGAGCAAGCCCCATGCAGTACACGCAAACCCATGCAGCGGGAAGTGAATTGCCCAATTCGATATTGGGTTCGGCCAACAGTGAATTTCTGACATTCCGGCTGGGCAAGGAAGAATATGGTATCGATATTCTGAAAGTTCAGGAAATCCGGGGCTATGACGCGATTACCCACATTGCCAACGCACCCGAATTCATCAAGGGGGTGGTCAATCTCCGTGGGGTAATCGTGCCAATCGTTGATATGCGGATCAAATTCAATCTGGGAGAGGCTCATTATGACCAGTTCACGGTCGTCATCATTCTAAATTTATCCGGTCGGGTGGTCGGCATTGTCGTGGATGGTGTTTCCGATGTTATCAATCTGGAAATGGATCAGGTACGCGCTACTCCGGAATTTGGAGCGGGGATCAATACCGAATACATCATGGGGCTGGGAACCGTGGAGGATCGCATGCTGATACTGATGGATATCGAAAAACTGATGAGCAGTCAGGACATGGGGCTGCTGGATACGGTCAGTTGAGCAGATTCAGGCGATAGTATTTTCAAAGATCACTTATCTTATTTCAAGGAGTACACATGTTACAAAACATGACCATCAAATCGCGGTTGATTCTCATGATGGGTGTTTTATCGCTGCTATCAATCGCTATCGGTGCAATGGGGTTATATGGCATCGATCAGGCAAACAAAAAGCTGGAAACGGTGTACCAGGACAGAACTGTACCGCTCGCGGATCTGGCAAGCATTCTGGACAGCCTGCAACAGGGACGCCTGCATGCGGTTATGGCGGCCAACCTGCAAGATGCTGAAAATGCCCGGAAACGGGCAAATCAGGTCGTCGTGCTGGATACGTTGATCAATGATAAGTGGCGCAAATACACCGCAACTTTTCTGACACCCGAGGAGCAGACGTTCGTTAGCCGTTTTGCCGAGCAATGGAGAGCCTATCAGGCTTCGCGTAACCAGACGTTGAATCATGCCATCAATGGCGAATTTGTTGCCGCACAGGAAAATGCCACTCGCGATGCCACCATAAAATTTGAGTCAGTACGTCATACATTGTTTGAGCTGGTACAACTGCAGGACCGCGTGGCTGCCGAGGAGTATGCGCAGGCACAGGCTGATTTTTCATCAGCACTGGTGGCGGTGATTGCCGCAACTGTTGTGGGAATGCTCTTTGCCGCCATCCTGGGCGGCGCTATTATTCGTGGGCTTAATCGCTCAATCAGTCAGGCGGTTACCGTCGCCAATGGTATCGCGGCCGGGCGGTTTGACCAGCGAATCGAGGTAACAGGTCGGGACGAGATTAGTGCCCTGCTGCAATCAATGCGCAAAATGGGCGAGGTGTTGACTGGCTATGCCGGCGCGCAGCAAAAAATGCTGCAGCAACATGAAGCGGGTGCGCTAAGTTATCGCATCCCGGTCGGCCAGTTTCCTGGCAGTTATGGTGAGATGGTCACCGCAACCAATGAACTGGTCGCCTCCCATATCGCGGTCAAGATGCGGGTTATCGACATCATGGCGCGTTATGCGCAAGGAGATCTGTCGGTAGAGATGGACAAACTGCCGGGCGAAAAAGCAAAAGTTACCGAAGCCATGCAGGCGGTCAAGGCAAGTTTGCAGGGAATCAGCGGTGAAATCAGCCATCTGGTCGAGGGTGTGGCGGCAGGTGATTTTTCCCGTCGAGGAAAAGCGGATAACTATCAATATGAGTTTCGCAAAATGATCGATGGGCTGAACCAGTTGATGCTGGTCTGCGAAGCTGCGTTGAAGGATACGTTACGGGTGCTGGGCGCGCTTGCCCACGGGGACTTGACTCAAACCATCACCAACGATTATCAGGGTATGTTCGGCCAGTTAAAAGCGGATTCAAACATTACCGTGGCTCAGTTGGGCGGCATTATCGTGCAGATCAAGGAAGCGGCGGAGCTGATTGGAACGGCTTCCAAGGAAATTGCCGATGGCAATGTTGATCTGTCGCAGCGCACCGAAGAACAGGCGGCGAATCTGGAAGAAACCGCCGCCAGCATGGAGCAGCTGACCTCAACCGTGAAGCAGAATGCGGACAACGCGCGCCAGGCGAATCAACTGGCGTCGTCTGCCTCGGAAGTCGCGGTCAGGGGCGGCGAAGTGGTTGAGCAGGTCGTGCAGACCATGAGCGCGATCAATGAAAGCTCCAAAAGGGTGGTGGATATTATCAGCGTGATCGACGGCATTGCCTTTCAGACCAACATTCTGGCACTGAATGCCGCAGTGGAGGCCGCACGGGCGGGGGAACAGGGACGAGGTTTTGCGGTAGTGGCAACCGAAGTACGCACGCTGGCGCAGCGCTCAGCAGCGGCAGCCAAAGAAATCAAAGAACTGATTGGCAACTCAGTACATAAAGTCGATGATGGTACGCAACTGGTTGACGATGCTGGAAAAACGATGCGGGAGGTGGTGCTGTCAGTCAAACGGGTAACCGATATCATGGGCGAAATCTCGGCGGCATCCCAGGAGCAAAGCCTCGGGATAGAGCAAGTCAATCAGGCAATCACTCAGATGGATGAAATCACCCAGCAGAACGCGGCGCTGGTGGAGCAGGCGGCAGCGGCGTCCGAATCGATGCGTGAGCAGGCGGAACATCTGGCGCAAGCGGTGGCCACATTCAAGCTGGAACAGGGTGCTGGCGTAACTCAGTCGTTTGCAGAACGGCGCAGCCCCAATCGGGCAACCAATGTCAAGCGCCTGCCACAAGCGAAAGGGATTCCAGCATCCCGGACGAAAGCATCCACAGCAATACCGGTGCCAGCCAGTACGGGTACGGATGGCGATTGGGAAGAATTTTAGCCGCAGAGTTTAAAGAATACCAAGGGAAAGGGAGAATAGTATGCGCATCAATATGCCGGTAACCAACACCGAATGGGAAATGAAGGATGGAGAGTTTCTGGTCTCCAAAACCACGTCCAAAGGGGTGATTACCTATGTCAACCCACAGTTCATCGAGATGAGTGGTTATACGGAAGCAGAGTTGATCGGCCAGGCGCACAACCTGGTCAGGCATCCGGACATGCCGCCCGAGGCATTCGAGGATTTATGGGCAACACTCAAGCAGGAACGCCCGTGGAGCGGTATGGTCAAGAATCGCAGCAAGGACGGGGGGTTTTACTGGGTGTTTGCCAATACCACTCCGATTCGGGAGCAGGGGCGGATAACCGGGCATATGTCGGTACGCAGCAAGCCGTCGCGTGAACAGATACAGGCAGCGGATGCGCTCTATCGCGAAATGCGCGAAGGACGGACAAACGTGCGGATCGTGGGCGGGGAAGTCGTCAGCAAGGGCATTGCAGGGGTAATCGGTCAAAAAATGAAGCAGTTGCGGCTACGGACGCAGATTGTTCTGCTCGCCACCTTGCCCATG
The DNA here is from genome assembly GCA_032251195.1 of Nitrosomonas sp. GTDB lineage: Bacteria > Pseudomonadota > Gammaproteobacteria > Burkholderiales > Nitrosomonadaceae > Nitrosomonas. The sequence continues at coordinate 12,666 of JAVVEX010000034.1, read as the reverse complement.
GTTGCGGTAGCGGCGGCACTCTGGTTGACAGGACAGCAGTCCTGGCTGGTTTATGGCAGCCTGATTGCCGGAGGACTATTTTCAGTCGGACTCGGTGTGATGTTGCATCGCAATATTCACCTGCCAGTCGAAATGTTGACATCTCATCTGGAAAAAATGGCGCAAGGTTACTATACCAGTCAGATTGCCATCATGCGGCATGATGAACTTGGTGGATTGACGGAAGCACTAAAATCCATGCAGATTCGTGCGGGGGTCGATTTTACCGAAACCAAGCGCATGAATATCGAGAATCTGCGTATCTGCAACGCGCTTGATATTGCTTCGTCCGCCGTCATGATCGCGGATGCAACCGGCACCATTATTTTCATGAACCGGAAAGTGCATGAGATATTGGTGAGCGAGAAGGATGAAGCCGCGATGCGGAAGGCATTGAAGAGCCGCCTGGCGAGTCTCGATCAGCAGCAGGAGATGAATGACGTCAAAATGAACGGACATGTGTATTCGCTCACGCTGACCCCGGTAATGAATGAGGATGGTACGCGCGCCGGTGCGGCAGTCGAGTGGCTGGATCGCACCCAGGAACTGACCGTGGAAAAAGAAGTGGTCGAAGTCGTGCGGGCGGCGGTTGCCGGCGATTTCAGCAAACGTCTGACATTGGCTGGCAAGGATGGATTTTTCAGACAGTTGGCCGAGGGCATCAACCAGTTGATGGAAACTACCGCGCAGGGGCTGAATGATCTTGCAGGCATGCTGGATGCGCTCGCTAGGGGTGATCTGACGCAGCCCATGACCAAAGAATATCAGGGCATGTTCGGTCAATTGAAAGATGACGCCAATCTGACCGTGACCCAACTGACCGGCACGATTGGCCAGATCAAGGAAGCGGCGGAGCTGATTGGTACTGCTTCGAAAGAGATTGCCGATGGCAATGTCGATCTGTCGCAGCGCACCGAGGAACAGGCGGCCAACCTGGAAGAAACCGCCGCCAGCATGGAGCAGCTGACTTCCACCGTGAAGCAAAATGCGGACAACGCGCGCCAGGCGAATCAACTGGCGTCGTCTGCCTCGGAAGTCGCGGTCAGGGGTGGCGAAGTGGTCGAGCAGGTCGTGCAGACCATGAGCGCGATCAATGAAAGCTCCAAAAGGGTGGTGGATATTATCAGCGTGATCGACGGCATTGCCTTTCAGACCAACATTCTGGCACTGAATGCCGCAGTGGAGGCCGCGCGGGCGGGTGAGCAGGGACGTGGGTTCGCAGTGGTGGCGACCGAGGTGCGTACACTGGCGCAGCGCTCGGCGGCAGCAGCCAGGGAGATCAAGGAGTTGATCGGCAATTCCGTGCATAAGGTTGAGGATGGAACGCAACTGGTTGACGATGCTGGAAAAACGATGCGGGAGGTGGTGCTGTCAGTCAAGCGGGTGACCGATATCATGGGCGAAATCTCGGCGGCTTCCCAGGAACAAAGCCTCGGGATAGAGCAAGTCAATCAGGCAGTGACCCAGATGGATGAAATCACGCAGCAGAACGCGGCGCTGGTGGAGCAGGCGGCAGCGGCTTCCGAATCGATGCGTGAACAGGCAGAGCAAATGGTGCGGGCCGTGGCGACCTTCAGGCTGATGCAGGGTGGTGCTGCGTCTGTAAAACCCGTCATTGAACGGCGTGGTCCCAATCGCGCGACCAATGTCAAGCGCCTGCCACAGGCCAGCGGTACTCCGAAACCAGCCGCGACTGCGCTGGCCAAAACCGGTTCTGATGGCGAGTGGGAGGAATTTTGATTGACAGATTGCAAATGGCGGTAATGGCGCCGGATCATGTACGGGATTTATTGTGAGCGCAGAATCATCCGCTGAAAAAACCTTGCGTGAATATCCGTTTTCACCGCGTGATTTCGAGTCAGTCAAGCGCATGATTTATACGCGTGCAGGCATTGCACTGGCCGATAATCGGCAGGAGATGGTGTATACCCGGTTATCAAAACGACTGCGTGCAACCGGTTCACAAGGTTTTGGCGAGTATTTGAATCATCTGGACAAAAATGCTGAAGATCAGGAATGGGAGGCATTTGTCAATGCGCTGACGACCAATCTGACCGCATTTTTTCGTGAAGAACATCATTTTCCAATACTGGCCGAACACATTCGAAAAAGAAGACATGGACAGACGATGAAGCTCTGGTGCAGCGCGGCTTCCACCGGTGAAGAGGCGTACTCGATGGCAATCACCATGGTGGAGGCGTTTGGCTCAATCAAGCCGCCAGTACGTATTCTGGCAACTGATATTGATACGAATGTGCTGGCGACTGCCGCACAGGGAGTTTATGCAACCGAGCGGCTGGAAAATATGTCGCCCGCGCGGATCAAGCGTTTCTTTCTCAGGGGCAACGGCAGTCAGGCAGGGCATGTTCAGGTAAAGCGGGAATTGCGGGATATGATTACGTTCCGGCAGTTCAACCTGCTGGATACCAAGTGGCCATTACACGGGAAGTTTGAAGCGATATTTTGCCGGAACGTGATGATCTATTTCGATAAACCAACACAGCGCCGGATTCTGGAAAAATTTGTGCCTCTTCTTGATCAGGAAGGACTCCTGTTTATGGGGCACTCTGAGGTTTTTACGCATGCCGCTGATCTGATCAAGCTGTGCGGCCGTACCATTTATAAACCCATTAAACAGGATTCAAAACCGGGTGGGCAATAAAATCGGCAATCCAGACAGCCCTGATCAGGCGACCAATTTTTACTACGATCAGTATCTCAAGCTTGAGGCGGTCAAGCTGTTGCCAGGAGAATACTACGTCACCACTCGGGATATGGTGTTGTCAACAGTGCTCGGATCATGTGTTTCCGCCTGTATTTATGATGTTCAAAGCGGCATTGGTGGAATGAATCATTTCATGTTGCCGTCAGGCAAGGATGATCACGGTGCGCAGCTGCCGAGTGCGCGTTTCGGGGATTCCGCCATGGAAATACTGCTGCGGGAAATTCTCCGGCGTGGCGCACGCCGCGCCAATCTGGTTGCGAAAGTATTTGGTGGCGGAAATGTGCAGCGGGCAATGATCACCACTCATGTTGGCTCGCAGAACGCCAAGTTTGTCAAGGACTATCTTGCCAAACATCAAATCCGTGTGCTGGCTGCTGATTTGGTGGGTTTGAACCCACGTAAAATTCATTTTTTCCCGAGAAGCGGCAAGGTATTGATGAAAAAATTATATGTATTGCACAACGATACCATCCTGCAGCGTGAACAACGCTACAACCGCATGCTGTTAGTGGCGGCGAAAACCGTGGCGTAATTGATTTCGTTACTATCTGAAATATCATGAAAAAAACTCGCGTACTTGTAATCGATGATTCCGCCCTGATCCGGAATTTACTGACACAGATTATCAATAGTCAGCCGGATATGGAGGTCATCGGCGCTGCGCCCGATCCTCTGGTGGCAAGAGAAATGATCCGCGCCAGCAATCCGGATGTGCTGACGCTGGATATTGAAATGCCGAAAATGGACGGATTGACGTTCCTCGAAAAACTGATGCGGCTGCGGCCAATGCCGGTGGTCATGGTTTCAACTCTGACCGAGCAAGGCTCGGATGCCACGTTTCGCGCGCTGGAACTTGGTGCCGTCGATTATATTGCCAAGCCAAAAATGGATATCCGCAATGGCATGGAAGGCTATACAACTGAAATTGCTGAAAAAATACGTATCGCCAGTTGCGCGCGCGTTTGTCGGCCGGAACCTTCTGCCGGCACGCATGAAACTCGCCCGATACAGGCGCAGCCAACCACATTCAGGCAGCAGACTGCGTCAACCGAGAAACTGATTATTGTCGGCGCATCGACCGGTGGCACCGAGGCGCTCAAGGAGTTTCTGACCGGTCTGCCCTCTGACTGTCCGGGGATACTGATTACGCAACACATGCCGCCAGCGTTTACACGCTCATTTGCGGAGCGTCTGGATCGTCTCAGTAAAATTCGTGTGATGGAAGCACAAGGAGGGGAGCGTATCCTGCCTGGTCATGCCTATCTTGCGCCAGGCCACTCGCATCTGCTTCTGAAAAAAAATGGTGCTAATTATGTAACAGAATTGAGCCAGGCTGAGCCGGTCAACCGTTTCCGGCCTTCGGTGGACGTGCTGTTTCATTCCGCCGCCAAATATGCGGGGAGCAATGCAATTGGCGTTATTCTGACCGGCATGGGCAAGGACGGTGCAGCCGGTATGCTGGCGATGCGTGAAGCGGGCGCCTGCAACTTTGCTCAGGATGAAGCCAGTTGTGTGGTCTTTGGCATGCCCAAGGAGGCGATTGCGATCGGCGCGGTTGAGGAAATCGTACCGTTATCCGAAATGACCAGGCGGGTAATGGCCAGAGTAACGGCTATGGGAGCCTGCGCAATTCGGGTATAGCCATCAGGGAAAGGATCAAGGGGGTAGCGTCTCATTTTTCATTTCTTTTAAATGCTTGAGTACACAAAATTTCATGTGCGATGAGTATGAGATGTCTGATCCTTGCTGAATTGCACCAGATTGTATGCAAGATCGGTGATTTCCGTCATTTGTCGAGCCCAGGTTACAGCGTGGGTTTGTAGTGTTGCTTGATATTGCCAGAGCGCTGACCAGTCGACAGGTTCGCCATGGTTCCAGCCAAGATGAAAAGCGTGAAGTATCGCTGCGGCATTTGCTGTTAATTGCTGGCAGTAACGGTCAAGAAAAGCGTCCAGTTTTATCTGGTGTGCGTTGCTCTGTTGCGGATAAATTTGCCAAATAAACGGCTTGGCCGCCCATTGTGCACGTACAAAGGAATCTTCGCCGCGAACAAAATTACAATCGCATGCCCAAAGCAGATAATCGTAATTTTCTTGTGACAGGAAAGGAAGAATGTGCAGGGATAGGTTGCCGCGTTGTATGGCGTCGCCGGGAATCAGTTTTTCTCGTCCCGACCAATGAGTAACTTTTGTTAATAGCTTGCTTTCGGGCAGCAGACAGCGCACGGGAGTGCGTGACGCTGCCCATGTGTCGAGCAGGTTGCCGATGGGAGGGCTGTCGTAGCAGAATAGTGAAATTGTGGTTTCTGTGGGATTGGGCAAGGGCAGTCCAAGCTGTTTCCAGAAATTCGTGAAATCCTGCTGCCATGCAGTGCGTCGCATGAGCAGATTCTGTTCACGTATCAGGCCGCCGGTAGCCGTCGTGAAACCAGGGAAGAAGAAGTATTTGATCAATGGCAGGTGTGGATGAGGCGATGGCAAGCGATGATAACGCTCGACCCATGGCTCGGCAGACAGATATTCCAGATTGATCCAGACGAGCGGATTTTTCGCCTGCGTGGAAGATGCGTATTGTGACATTGCAGTGACATAAACTGCTGGTAGCGTGCAGCCAAATGCTTCAATGATGACTTCGGCTGGCACAGTGGCGGGAAATGGCTCGATCCAGCGTCTTACTTCCACTTTCCGCCAGTGCTGGATGCTTAAACCGGGGTCGATCGCAGGGCAAATACGATGCAGGCTTGCAATGTCATCTACCCACAGACGTACCGGGATGCCGTATTCTGTAGCAAGCTGACACGATAGGCGCCAGCAAACACCAATATCACCATAATTATCGATAACGCTGCAGAAAATATCCCAACGTGGCATCTCTGCCATTAACGATCTGACGAGACGCTATTTCTGGAATTACGGATACATTTTATTTTGGCTGACGCCATAGTGTGTACGATAGGTTTCAATAGCAGCAAAGTGTTGCGCAAAATGAGGCTGGGTGCGTAGATAGGTTGTAATGTCGTCCAGGTTAATCAGGCTGATGACCGGAATGCCATAGTTGCACTCAATTTCCTGGATTGCGGATAATCGGCTTCCTTCCCCTTGTTCCATGCGATCAAGTGCAACCACAATGCCACAGGGCGTTGCGCCTGCGGCATGGATCATATCCATTGATTGCTTGACGGAGATTCCCGCAGAGATCACGTCATCCACGATCAGAACACGGCCAGCCAGTGGCGCGCCGATGATATCGCCGCCTTCGCCATGGTTCTTGGTTTCCTTGCGATTGAAGCTGAATGAATGGTTATGACCTGATTGCGCCAGGGCAATGGCAATGGTGCTGACCAGGGGAATTCCCTTGTAGGCCGGTCCGAATAGCATATCAAACGGAATCGCGCTTTCAAGGATTGCGCGTGCATAGTACTGCCCAATAAGTTGCAGTGCGCGACCATTATTGAATAAGCCTGCGTTAAAGAAATAAGGCGATAAACGGCCAGCTTTTGTTTTGAATTGTCCAAAGCAAAGTGCATGGTTACGAATGGCAAACTCAATAAATTCCTGATGAAAAATTGACATGATTGAAGATAGGTAACGAACGAAATGAATGAACTGGGTTAATGTTGGATCCCGCCTGATCGCGCCCTGTTTTAGGGTATTTCCAAAAATCCATATTTCATTACAATGCGTTGTTCATGAATAACGGTAACACTTATTCCTTCACGGCTCCTGAATAAGACTGGCCGGCAGATTTTTGCTGCTTTGAGCATTGCGAATACCAGGCGGTTAACCGTCAAATGATATTTTCTGTTTCTGCAAAACTCAGCATGGCTTTGCCTTGTGTTTTATCAATATCAACCGTGACTTTGCCACCGCTCGACAAACGGCCAAACAGTAGTTCGTCTGCGAGTGCGCGGCGAATAATATCCTGGATGAGGCGAGCCATCGGGCGTGCCCCCATGAGTGGATCAAACCCATGCGTTGCCAGATAATTACGCAAATTATCGGTGAAGGTTGCGTCTACTTTCTTTTCCTGTAGCTGGGTTTCCAATTCGATCAGGAACTTGTCGACTACTCGGAGAATGATGGACTCGTCAAGCGGCGCAAAGGAAATGATGTCGTCGAGCCGGTTACGAAATTCAGGGGTGAACAGCCGTTTGATCTCGGCAAGCTCATCGCCGGCTTTCGTGTCCTTGGCAAAGCCGATGGAGGTTTTGGTTAATGCATCCGCCCCTGCATTGGTGGTCATGATGATAATGACGTTACGAAAATCTGCTTTGTATCCACTGTTGTCCGTGAGCGCCCCATAATCCATTACCTGGAGCAATATATTGAAGATATCGGGGTGCGCTTTCTCAATTTCATCCAGCAACAGCACCGAATGTGGCTGTTTGATGATTTTGTCGGTGAGCAGACCACCCTGATCAAAGCCGACATATCCCGGTGGCGCTCCAATCAGACGTGAGACTGCGTGGCGCTCCATGTATTCGGACATGTCAAAACGATGCAATGGAATGCCAAGAGTATAAGCCAGCTGTCTGGCGACTTCAGTTTTGCCGACACCTGTTGGTCCAGAAAAAAGAAAGGAACCGATTGGTTTGCGCATGTTTCCCAGACCGCTGCGTGTCATTTTGATGGCAGCTGCAAGCGCATCAATCGCTTTGTCCTGGCCAAAAACAATGGATTTCAGATCACGATCCAGTGTTTTTAGTTTATTGCGATCATCGCTGGAAACGCTCTGGGGGGGGATTCTGGCGAGCTTGGCAATGACGAGTTCTATTTCGTGCTTGCCAATCACTTTCCGTTGTTTCGATTTTGGTAATATCCGTTGCGCCGCACCGGCTTCGTCGATGACATCGATGGCTTTATCCGGCAGGTGCCGGTCGTTAACGAAGCGTGCGGATAGCTCGACGGCCGCGACCAATGCAGCTTCAGTATATTTGACATTATGGTGTTTTTCATAGCGGGATTTTAATCCGCGTAAAATTGCAACCGTTTCAGACGTTTCTGGTTCAGCAATATCAATTTTCTGGAAACGCCTGGATAAGGCGTGATCTTTCTCGAATATTCCACGGTATTCATTGTAAGTTGTGGCGCCAATACATTTTAAAGTGCCGGAGCTTAATGCTGGCTTAAGTAGATTGGAGGCATCAAGCGTACCGCCCGATGCCGAACCGGCGCCAATGATGGCGTGGATTTCATCAATAAACAATATAGCTCTGGGGTTATCGGTGAGTTGTTTAAGCACGGCCTTGAGGCGCTGCTCAAAATCCCCGCGATATTTGGTTCCCGCCAGTAGTGCGCCCATATCAAGCGCATATACCTGGTGATTCTGTAATATCGTTGGTACCTGGCCTTCCGTAATTCTTCTGGCCAAACCTTCCGCAATGGCAGTTTTCCCAACGCCCGCTTCTCCTACGAGCAGCGGGTTGTTTTTACGTCTGCGACACAAGGTTTGAATGACGCGCTCGACTTCCTTCTCTCGACCAATCAAGGGGTCGATCCGGTTGGCAATCGCCAGATTGTTTAAGTTAACCGTATAGTTTTCGAGTGTATTGTTGGCATGAGGCGATTCGTTGTCGGCGACGCCATCCTCGTTTTTTTCCTGAGCGCCGCTTGTTGGCGTGGCATGGGTGCCGTGGGAAAGGAAATTGACAACATCCAGTCGCGTTACGCCTTTTTGCTGCAAGAAAAAGGTTGCGTGCGAATCTTTTTCTCCGAAAATCGCTACCAGCACATTTGCACCGGTTACCTCTTTTTTGCCCGATGACTGAACATGCAGAATAGCTCTCTGAATAACCCGCTGAAACCCTAGCGTAGGCTGGGTGTCAACTTCTTCAGAGCCTTCCACTACAGGAGTATGCCGGGAAATGTGATCCTGAAGCAATTTGCGCAACGCCTCGATATCAGTTGTGCAGCCAGTTAAAACTTCTGCGGCACTGGGGTTGTCGAGCAAAGCCAGCAGCAGGTGTTCAACAGTGATGAATTCATGACGCTTTTGCCTGGACTCGACAAAGGCCATATGCAAACTAACTTCCAGTTCTTGTGCAATCATATCATTCCTTATCCATCACACACATTAGCGGATGCTGGTGCTGCCGCGAAAATTCATTTATTTGCTGTACCTTGGTTGCTGCAATATCATTGGGATAAACACCACAGACGCTTGATCCTTCATGATGAATTTTAAGCATCACCTGCGTTGCCTCCTCTTCACTCATTGAGAAAAAATTCCTGAGTATGGCAACTACAAAATCCATGGGGGTGAAATCATCATTAATCAATATCACCTTATACAAAGGAGGCGGAGTCAGCTTTGTTTTACCTTTCTCGAGCACCCCGTTATCAGGTTTCCCGTTGCGTATAGCCATAGCTTTCTTGTTTTCCATTCTATAAGAAATATCCTGCGTGTGTTGATTCAATTAAGCTGATCCGTGACGCTGCAACAGAACATGATGTGTCAACACATTTCTGGACGCAAAGTTAAACAGTATCTTGCTGCAACTCGAATTCAACGAGTAATATATCCATTGACTTAACGAATGCAATCGCTCCCGATTGTAAAACACTTCGATATATTAAAACACAGCCCGTCCAGTTTCTTTCCGAAAATGAAGCGGTGGATGATGGATCAATTCGGTCTTGCCTGAAGATAGATAAAGCCATATTTTGGTAAGCCTGTAAAGTAGTCTGTCAGCGTCAAGTAAAGCAAAAGCTTGAGGGTTGTCGGGTTTATTATTGCCGATGTGTCAGCCAGACTCGGCTTCTCTGGCATCAATGAGGCGATTCAGTCGCGATTGATCCTGGCGGAAAAGAAACTGGCGGAGATGATGATCAGTCCGCCCATCCAATCCTTGATGGTTATGGTTTCTTCTGTCAGAAAATGGGCGGCAATCGCGGCAACGACCAGTTCGAACAGTAAAATTACGATAGCCTGATTCGCCGGCGTGCGGGTAAGTCCAAATTGCAGTAACACACTCAAGAAAAAAACCAGTAATCCCGTGCCGGACAATAATAGCCAGGTGTGCTCCGTAATTGGATAGGCAGGGAAAACTGGCGTATCGGTTTTTAGCAGCAGGGCGACTATTCCAATCAGGGTGGCGCCAGTCCATACCGCCAGTGACTTGAGTTGGACGCTGTGCAGCTGATCTTTGCGAATCAGAACATTTGCCAGTGCAAACATGAATCCACCGGTCAAGCCCATCCAGTCGCCATAGGATATCGGTATCGGGACGTTACTTCCCGGTTGCCAAAGCAAAAGTAAAGCACCTGTCAGTGACAACAGAATGATGAAATAGCCATGTACACTCAATTGTTCATTGAGCAGTATGCGTGAAAACAGGATTGTCCAGAGCGGCGCCAGATAAAACAATAGTAGCACCCGCACGACTTCGCCATGAACGACCCCCAGGGTGTAAGCAATGCTGGCCCAGCCCGCGCATAACCCGATCCAGATCAGATAGTGGATGGTGGTGTTAAAAATTGCTTTGCGGTAAGGTTGTTTGCGGAATAGCACCAAACCGATCAGCAAAGCAATAAAGTAAGTCAGTGTGGTTGATAACTCTCCCCCAATGCCATTCTGCTCAAGTAACCGGTATGGGTACCAGGCCACACCCCATATTGTTGCCCCAAGGAGCAGGGAAATTATCGGTAATATTTTTTTTATGGTCAACATTGCGGCCAGCCTTTATAATTCTGCCCTTATGGTACGCCAGACAATTCACCCGGCTACGAGCACCATGCCGGGCACATCATCCTGCCAAACATGAATTCTTCATTAGAAAACCTTCAACCTTACCCATTTCAGAAGCTTGCCGGGTTACTGAAAGATTTGACGCCAAATACTTCGTTGTCACCTATTGGCCTCCATATTGGGGAGCCTAAACACGCTACGCCTGAATTTATTAAACAGGGGGTGATAAATAGTATCGAGGAGCTGGCGCATTATCCCACAACGCATGGTACAAATTGGTTGCGAGCCAGTATTGCAACCTGGCTGGCGCAGCGTTATCAACTTGGCGATATCAATCCGGATACGCAGGTTCTTCCGGTCAATGGCAGTCGTGAGGCATTATTTGCGTTTGCGCAGACGATTGTCGATTCACATGTTACGCCGCGCCCAGTCGTTGTCTGCCAGAATCCTTTTTATCAGATTTATGAGGGAGCTGCTTTGCTGGCGGGCGCCGAGCTCTTTTTTCTCAATTCTTTGTCCGAGAATCAGTTTGCGCCTCAATGGTCGCAGTTGTCAGAGCAGATATGGGCGCGTACCCAGTTGGTTTATATCTGCTCACCGAATAATCCTACCGGTCGAACGATGGCGTTGGAAGATTGGCAAAGTTTATTTGCTTTATCCGATCGGTACGGATTTGTTATTGCAGCTGACGAGTGCTATTCGGAAATCTATTTTGATGAGGCGCATCCTCCACTTGGCGCATTACAGGCGGCAGAGCAATCCGGTCGAAGCGGTTTCTCTCGCCTGGTGGTGTTTGGCAGTCTTTCCAAGCGTTCCAATGTGCCAGGGTTACGTTCCGGTTTTATTGCCGGTGATACGGCCATTCTGAAAAAATTTCTGCTCTATCGTACGTATCATGGTAGCGCCATGAATCCAGCAGTACAGGCAGCCAGTACCCTTGCCTGGAGCGATGAGCAGCACGTGATTGAAAATCGACGCTTATACAGACAGAAATTTGAGGATGCGATGGAGATACTCGCAGACGCATTGCCTGTCAAAATGCCGGAAGCCGCATTTTATCTCTGGTTAAAAACCCCGATTAGCGATACCGATTTTTGCCGGCGGCTGTATCGTGAAAAGAACGTCATAGTTCTTCCTGGCAGTTATCTGGCGCGTGAAGCCGATGGCGTCAATCCGGGTGAGAATTTTATACGGGTTGCGCTGGTTTCATCTGTCGCGGAATGCCGGGACGCAATTGAAAGAATCAGAGATATTTCATCTTAGAGACACGTTTTAACCAATTTACCTGGAGTGATATGGAACAATTACAGACCACAATAGAAGATGCTTTTGAAAATCGCGCCGAGATAACGCCTCGTAATGTTGCATCCAATCTCAAGGAATCGGTTGTGCAGGTTATCAATCTGCTTGACAGCGGCAAATTGCGGGTTGCCGAGAAAATCAACGGTGAATGGGTCGTGCATCAATGGATCAAAAAAGCCGTGTTGCTGTCTTTTCGCATGGAAGACAATAGTTTTATCAAAGGTGGCTTCTCTAATTATTTCGATAAGATCCCTTCCAAATTTGCCGACTACAGCTCGCGTGATTTCCGCGATGGCGGATTTCGGGTGGTGCCGCCAGCGGCGGTGCGCAAAGGATCATTTATTGCCAGCAATGTCGTGCTGATGCCGTCTTATGTGAATATTGGCGCTTATGTTGACGAAGGTACCATGGTGGACACTTGGGCGACGGTCGGTTCCTGCGCGCAGATCGGTAAAAATGTTCATTTGTCAGGCGGCGTTGGCATTGGTGGTGTCCTGGAGCCTGTGCAGGCGAGCCCAACGATTATCGAGGATAATTGTTTTATTGGCGCGCGCTCTGAGATTGTGGAAGGTGTCGTTGTGGGTGAGAACGCCGTTATTTCGATGGGCGTCTATATTGGTCAAAGCACCAAAATTTATAATCGCGAGACCGGTGAAATCAGCTACGGACGAATTCCGCCGGGTTCGGTTGTGGTGTCCGGGAGCTTGCCAGCCGAGAATGGACGTTACAGCCTGTATTGTGCGGTTATCGTCAAGCAGGTGGACGCAAAAACTCGCGCTAAAACCGGCATTAATGAGCTGTTGCGCGGCATCTAGTAGAGCGTTCCATTAAAAATGCTACACATCAAACCACTCCGAGATCGAACTTATTCCAGCGAAATACGACGGGTGAGGCGTTGATCTCGTCGATGCCCT
>JAVVEX010000033.1:0-17678 GCA_032251195.1 Nitrosomonas sp. | reverse complement strand
CGGTATTAAACAAAATGGAGATCAAAAACAGGTAGCCGCTTGATTCTCCATACACCAGATTTGACTATAGCTCCATATTTGTCCGGCTTATTGTTTCTTGGCTTCAAAAATTCTGTTTTTAAATAAAAAATAGCAGGGAGGGTAATTGAAATGAGTAGCCCAATAGCATTCTGGCAAGCAATGTGCCCGATTACAGGCAGGCAGGTTGACAGTCATTGGTTCGGTTTCTCCAATGGGGGTGATTATGCGGGCTGATACCGGGTTGTTTTCCGGGCACTCCTCAGAGCATAGCGATGAAAAAATTTGTGTTGCCGCAGTTCAGATGGCTTCCGGGCCAAGCGTCAGCGCGAATCTGAAAGAGGCATTGCGTCTGATCGAAGAGGCGGTATCCCGCAAGGCGAAATTGGTGGTTTTGCCTGAATATTTCTGTGTGATGGGGATGAAAGATACCGATAAAATTGCGGTACGTGAATCTCCTGGAGAAGGAATGATTCAGCAGTTCTTGAGCGATACGGCCAAGCGTTTCGGTATCTGGCTGGTAGGCGGTTCTGTACCGCTGGTTTCTCCTGTTCCGGATAAAATTTATAATAGCTGCCTGGTATACGATCAACATGGCAGGTTGGCGGCGCGTTATGACAAAATTCATTTGTTTGGCTTGGCGCTCGGTAATGAAAATTTTGCTGAAAAGAGAACCATCGAAGCAGGCAACCAGGTAGTCGCCCTCGATACGCCATTTGGCCGGATGGGATTGTCGATCTGTTATGACCTGCGCTTCCCGGAACTTTACCGTATGATGGGAAAAGTGGATATTATCCTCGCGCCATCGGCCTTTACCGCAATTACCGGTAAGGCGCATTGGGAAACACTGATTCGGGCACGTGCAATCGAAAATCAGGCTTACCTGATCGCTTCTGCGCAAGGCGGGTTTCACGTTAATGGGCGAGAAACCAATGGCGATAGCATGATTGTCGATCCCTGGGGGGTCGTTATTGAGCGCTTGCCGCGTGGCGCCGGGGTAGTGGTGGCGGATATCGATCGAGCCTATCAAACCAGTGTTCGCGCCAGTTTACCGGCACTCGAACATCGCTGTCTGTTGTCCTGTTAGCAAAATACCGGCTATCCAGTTGTAACCCGTACAGGCTTTCTGTTTTGAATGGCCTGTCTGCCGACCTGAATTTTTGAGGATTTTTCAGAATGAGTGATTCATTTGCAATAGCCGACCAGTATCTACTTGCGCCTTATCAGCTGGACACCAGCAAATTGGAGGCGGTCTTTGGCGAGATATGTACCCATCGTATCGACTATGCAGATATTTATTTTCAATATAGCCGCTCGGAGGGCTGGGCACTGGAAGAGGGCATCGTCAAATCCGGTAGTTTCAATATCGACCAGGGTTTGGGGGTGCGTGCCATCAGTGGGGAAAAAACGGCGTTCGCCTATTCTGATGAAATCAATCACATGGCATTGATTTCTGCCGCGCAGGCGACGCGTGCCATTGCCCGCCAGGGGCAGGCTGCTGTAACTAATGCTGGCCAGGGACGAAGCATCCGTCCGTCTCCTCTTTATCTACCGCAGGATCCGATTGCCAGTTGCGAGAGTGCCGACAAGATTGCGTTGCTGGAAAAACTGGAAGGGTTTGCGCGAACCCTTGATAAACGGGTAATTCAGGTGATGGCATCGCTGGCTGGAGAATACGAGGTTGTCATGGTAATGCGCAGTGATGGTTTGCTGGCGGCTGATGTTAGGCCGCTGGTGCGGGTATCACTACAGGTTATCGCGGAAGAAAATGGCAGGCGCGAGCAGGGAATGGCGGGTGGCGGCGGACGATTTGACTATGCTTATTTCAGTGATGCGATTTTGCAGGAGTATGCGCACAAAGCGGTGCATCAGGCCATCGTCAATCTGGCGGCAAAACCTGCGCCAGCTGGCAGCATGACAGTTGTGCTCGGTAATGGCTGGCCGGGGATTTTGCTGCATGAGGCAATCGGTCACGGGCTGGAGGCGGATTTCAATCGTAAAGGCAGTTCTGCGTTTTCCGGGCGAATCGGTGAGCAGGTCGCCGCACGTGGCGTGACTGTAGTGGATGACGGAACATTAAAAGACCGGCGTGGCTCATTGAATATCGATGACGAAGGCAATCCGACACAATGTACCACCTTAATCGAAGACGGCATCCTTAAAGGTTATTTGCAGGATAATCTGAATGCGCGGCTGATGAATCAGCCGGTTACCGGTAATGGGCGCCGTGAATCTTTTGCGCATATTCCGATGCCTCGCATGACCAATACTTATATGCTCAATGGCGATAAAGCGCCGGAAGAAATTATCGCCTCTGTCAAAAAAGGGTTGTATGCAGCAAACTTTGGTGGCGGACAGGTAGATATTACCAGCGGCAAGTTTGTATTTTCAGC
Source organism: Nitrosomonas sp. (assembly GCA_032251195.1). GTDB lineage: Bacteria > Pseudomonadota > Gammaproteobacteria > Burkholderiales > Nitrosomonadaceae > Nitrosomonas. Next base: position 15,267 of record JAVVEX010000033.1, on the reverse strand, counting down.
CGCAGAAGCCTACATGATCGAGGATGGTAAAATTACCTATCCGGTAAAAGGCGCTACTCTGATTGGCAACGGGCCAGATGTGCTGACCCGCGTTTCTATGGTCGGTAATGATTTTCTGCTGGATCCGGGGGTGGGCACGTGCGGCAAGGAAGGGCAAAGTGTTCCGGTTGGTGTCGGGCAGCCCACGCTGCGAGTGGATGGCATTACGGTTGGGGGTACAAACGGATAGCGGTAGCGCCAATTAAGGAGCCGAGAAATAATAAATCTGACAAATACGGGTGTGCTGGCGGGATGCGATGCAGGACGCAGGTCGCGCTGCATGGTCATTCCCGGCAAGCGACCAGCAACACCGCCGGGCCGTCATCGTCGCCAGAAATTCAAGCCTGTTGTTTCTCGACTCCTAAAGCCTGCGGAAGCATTCTGTCGATATTCATGGGAATTTAAAGCGGATTTTTAGTAAGATAGCATCTATTTTCTGGAACAGTCTGTTTTGCGGCAGGCGCTTTTGAATGGGTTTTTTGGAAGCATTTTACAGAATTACCGGTTAGCGGTTGATTGTAAACCGCTAACTTTTTTATTGCGAGTATGAAAGAAAACATTTTGAATTCAAGGATTTTCCAGCATGAGTACTGAGTTGACGGGTGCTGAAATTACCATACGTTGTCTGCAGGAGGAAGGCGTGAGCCATATTTTTGGCTACCCCGGCGGGGCGGTATTATTTATTTATGACGAATTATTCAAACAGGATAAAGTCAAACATATCCTGGTTCGTCACGAGCAGGCAGCGCTGCATGCGGCTGATGGTTACGCTCGTTCAAGTAATAAAGTTGGTGTGGCGCTGGTTACATCCGGGCCGGGTGTAACCAATGCGGTGACGGGAATCGCTACTGCTTATATGGATTCCATTCCGCTGGTCATTATCAGTGGGCAGGTTCCAACGGCGGCAATTGGGCAGGATGCTTTTCAGGAAGTTGATACGGTCGGGATTACCCGGCCTTGCGTCAAGCATAATTTTCTTGTCAAGGATGTTGCCGAGCTGGCAACAACAATAAAAAAAGCTTTTTACATTGCAGCCAGCGGGCGTCCGGGGCCGGTGCTGGTCGATATTCCGAAGGATGTCAGTCAGCATAAGACTGCCTTTCATTATCCTGCTTCTGTTTCGCTGCGCTCCTATGTGCCGGTTGTCGATGGCAACGCCAGGCAGATCAGAAAAGCCGTACAGATGATTCTGGATGCCAAGCGACCCATGATTTACGCGGGTGGTGGCGTAATTCTGGATAATGCTGCTGCACACTTGACATCCCTCACGCGGATGCTTGATTTTCCCTGCACCAACACCTTGATGGGACTTGGAGCGTACCCGGCAACCGATCGTCAATTTGTCGGCATGCTCGGCATGCATGGTACTTATGAGGCTAACATGGCCATGCAGTATTGTGATGTGCTGATTGCCGTGGGTGCCCGTTTTGATGATCGCGTAATCGGAAACCCAAAACATTTTTACAGTGAAGACCGGAAAATCATTCATATTGATATCGACCCATCCTCCATTTCCAAGCGTGTCAAGGTCGATGTGCCAATTGTCGGGAGTGTGTCCCAGGTATTGATTGAACTGATCAATTTGGTCAAGGCCAGCAAGGAAACCGCCGACACTCACGCGCTGCGGGAATGGTGGAAGCAGATCGAGCAATGGCGTGTACGCGATTGCCTGAAATATGATCGTGCCAGCGCGATTATCAAGCCGCAGATGGTGATCGAGAAACTCTATGAAATCACCCATGGGGATGCGTTTATCACCTCCGATGTTGGCCAGCATCAGATGTGGGCTGCACAGTTCTATAAATTTGATAAGCCACGTCGTTGGATCAATTCAGGGGGGCTGGGCACCATGGGGTTCGGCCTGCCGGCGGCGATGGGGGCGCAAATGGCCAATCCGGGCGCAACAGTTGCCTGTGTAACGGGCGAGGCAAGTATTCAGATGTGTATCCAGGAGCTGTCCACCTGCAAGCAATATCATCTGCCGATCAAGATTATCAGCCTTAATAATCGCTACATGGGCATGGTGAGACAATGGCAGGAATTTTTTCATGGCAATCGCTATGCGGAATCTTATATGGATGCCTTGCCGGATTTCGTGAAACTCGCTGAAAGCTATGGGCACGTTGGTATGCGTGTCGAGAAGCCGGAGGATATTGAAGGTGCCCTTAAGGAAGCTTTTAATCTGAAAGATCAGCTGGTTTTCATGGATTTCGTGACGGATCAGACGGAGAATGTTTTTCCGATGGTGCCTGGCGGTAAAGGCTTGTCCGAAATGATTCTGGTATAAAAATATGCGACACATTATTTCGTTATTGCTGGAAAATGAAGCGGGTGCGCTATCCCGCGTGGCCGGTCTTTTCTCTGCGCGTGGTTATAATATTGAATCCTTGTCGGTTGCGCCTACCGAGGATCCCACTCTGTCGCGCATGACACTGGTAACGTCTGGCTCTGAGGATGTCATTGAGCAGATTACCAAGCAACTGAATAAGCTGATTGAGGTTGTCAAGCTGGTTGATCTGAGTAATGGCGACCATATCGAACGTGAACTGATGCTGGTAAAAGTCAGGGCAGTTGGTCCGGCGCGTGAGGAGTTCAAGCGGCTTACAGATATATTTCGTGGCAATATCGTTGATGTCACGGAGAAAACTTATACGATCGAGCTGACCGGCCCTAGCACAAAGCTGGATGCGTTGCTGGAAGCCATGGATCGTAGTCTGGTAATGGAGATTGCGCGCACGGGTGCTTCTGGCCTGGGACGTGGCGAGCGCTCACTGAAAGTTTGACATGGATTACGGTTTATTCTCTAACGGCCTCCTGAAATTCAATGGGCTAAAAAAATAAGGCTGAAACGAGGCGCGAGCAGAAAATGTTGGCGCAGTATGTGAGTGATATGTCAGGAAATATTTTTTGCGGGTAGCAAGGTGTTATGTGGGCTTCTAAATTCGGGTTTTTAGATACCCTGTTGGTTTATTACCTGGATAATCATTGGTGGAAGTCTATTTCTGGTGGAAATGACAGTGATTGCCCATATTCATTTTAAAAGGGAAACAATGAAAGTTTATTACGACAAAGATGCTGATCTGTCACTGATCAAGAAAAAGAAAGTAGCTGTTATCGGTTATGGCTCACAAGGCCATGCACACGCCAATAATCTCAGCGATTCCGGTGTCAAGGTTGTCGTGGGGCTGCGTAAAGACAGTTCGTCGTGGGATAAGGCCAGAAAAGCGGGGATAACGGTCAAAGAAGTTGGTGCTGCGGTTAAGGATGCAGATGTGATCATGCTGCTGTTGCCGGACGAACACATGGCATCCATCTATCAGGAAGAGATCGAACCGGTATTGAAAAAAGGTGCAACACTGGCGTTTGCGCATGGATTTAATATTCACTACGGGCAAATTGCGATACGCGAAGATCTCGACGTAATCATGATTGCACCAAAGGGGCCGGGGCATTTGGTGCGATCGACTTATGTGCAGGGTGGTGGTGTGCCATCGTTGATAGCAGTTCATCAGGATAAATCCGGCAAGGCGCGAGAGCTTGCCTTGTCTTATGCTGCGGCAAATGGCGGTACTCGCGGCGGCGTTATCGAGACAACCTTCAAGGAAGAGACGGAAACGGATTTGTTTGGTGAGCAGGTTGTGCTGTGTGGTGGCTTGACGGCATTGATCCAGACAGGCTTTGAAACGCTTGTAGAAGCGGGTTATGCCCCAGAAATGGCCTATTTCGAGTGTCTGCACGAAGTTAAGCTGATTGTGGATTTGATCTACGAAGGTGGAATTGCCAACATGCGTTATTCAGTATCAAATAATGCTGAATTTGGAGATATTTCCAGAGGGCCGCGCATTATTACAGAATCAACGCGCAATGAAATGCGCAAGATTCTGCGTGAAATTCAAACAGGTGAATACGCGCGCGAGTTTATTCTGGAGAATCGCGCCGGGGCACCGATGCTTAAATCCAGTCGTCGCTTGGCATCAGAGCATTTGATCGAACAAACAGGTGCAAAATTGCGGGATATGATGCCATGGATCAAACACAACAAGTTGGTTGATCAAACGAAAAATTAATAATAGATCAACAGGCATATCATAAGATTCAATGGGTTAAAAAATGAGGCGCAGATAACAATATACTGCGACAAGATCCAGGTTTTTAGAGATACCTGGGATTTTTTTATACTGGAAATGGGTCAAACGAGCAGACTGGTAGGAGTGTGTAATACCGGTCTTGCGTTGTGCCCGTCTGCAGGTGCTGGATACATAAAAATTAGATAATGACTGATACTTATCCACATCCAATCATTGCCAGAGAAGGCTGGCCGTTTATTGCCGCGGCATTTGCCGTTGCCATAGCCGCACACTTGTTCGCTGGCTGGTTATGGGCAATACTTTTCTGGGTGATCGCCTTCTTTGTTCTGCAATTTTTTCGTGATCCCCCCAGACTGGTTCCCGCGCTGGCTAATGCGGTGCTGGCACCTGCGGATGGTCGCATCGTGGCAATTGAAAAAGTCCAGGATCCGTATCTGGATCGTGACGCTCTAAAGGTAGGGGTTTTCATGAACGTTTTTAATGTTCACTCGAACCGCAGTCCGGTGGACGGGGCGATACAGAACCAGTGGTATTTCCCAGGAAAATTTGTTAATGCCAGCTTGCCAAAAGCCTCGCTTGAGAACGAACGTAATGCATTATGGATCAAAAGCGACACAGGTCAGGATGTAACCTGCGTGCAGATCGCCGGGTTGATTGCCAAACGCATCGTCTGCCATGTTCACCCAGGAGAGCATCTGGCGCGTGGGCAACGCTTTGGTTTTATTCGTTTTGGTTCGAGAGTGGATGTCTATCTACCGCTGAACAGTAAAATCAGGGTGGGTATTGGCGATAAAGTGCATGCAACGACCACCATCCTGGCTGAGCTTGTAAACCAGTGAAAATCTGAATATGGAAGAATTCGATCCGCTCCAGCAGCCGCCAGACAGCACCCGGGTAAGGCGGCGAGGCATTTATTTGTTGCCTAATCTTTTTACGACAGCAGCACTTTTTGCGGGTTTCTATGCGATCGTGCAGGCAATGAGTGGTAATTTTTTATATTCCGCAATTGCCATTTTTGTGGCGATGGTGTTTGATGGCCTGGATGGTCGGGTTGCACGCATGACACATACACAAAGTGAATTTGGAGCGCAATACGATAGCTTGTCAGATATGGTTTCATTTGGTGTTGCGCCTGCGTTGATTGTTTATGAATGGGCGCTGCGTGATCTGGGTAAGGTCGGGTGGATCGCGGCTTTTATTTTTTGTGCCTGCGCGGCATTACGCCTTGCGCGCTTTAATGTGATGGTTGCGGTAGTGGATAAGCGATTTTTTCAGGGATTGCCTTCGCCTGCAGCTGCGGCATTGATTGCGGGTATGATCTGGGTGGTGGAGGATTTTCAGATCAGCGGTAACGACGTCGCCTGGCTGGCTTGGGGATTGACATTGTTTGCCGGACTAACCATGGTGACCAATATCCCATATTACAGCGGCAAGGAATTTAATCTGCATAAAAAAGTATCGTTTTTTGTTGTGTCGTTGTTACTGCTGTTTATTTTTGTGCTTGTTCCAAATCAACCGCCTGCAGTGCTGTTTGTATTATTTTTGTGCTACGCATTTTCTGGATATGGCATGAAAATATGGCGGCTGGTAAAGAAACGTAATACTCCGCAGAAAGATAACTGACTGTATCAATCCGTATTAATTATAGTACTTCTGAAAATCCAGACTTCTAAACGCGAGATCGGACGCGAATAAAAATGTTAACTCCTTTTCGTCCAGATTGCCAGGTACAGACGTATTGCATGGCGAATCGACTGCTGCGCCTCGCGCGCTAATCACTTTAAACTTTCCTCGTTTTTTAGACAATCCCTGAGACTGGTATTTATAGCCATGTCGTCGATTCAAGTCAATGTAGTATGGGGTAAGAGTAAGACATGAAAGAACATTTATATATTTTTGATACGACGTTGCGTGACGGTGAGCAAAGTCCCGGCGCATCCATGACTCGGGAAGAAAAAGTACGCATTGCCAGACAGCTGGAGCGTATGGGGGTCGATATAATTGAAGCTGGTTTTCCTGCTGCTTCGAATGGCGATTTTGAGGCAGTCAAAGCAGTTGCTGATGCAGTAAAGGAAAGCACGGTCTGCGGGTTGGCGCGCGCAATCGAAGCAGATATTGATCGCGCAGGCGAAGCACTCAGAGGTTCGGCGAATATCCGTATTCATACTTTTATTGCCACGTCGCCCATTCACATGAAAAATAAGCTGCGTATGGAACCGGATAGGGTTATCGAGCAAGCAGTCAAGGCCGTGAAATGGGCGAGGCAATATACCGATAATGTCGAGTTTTCGCCAGAAGATGCAGGTCGCTCGGAGGTAGATTTTTTGTGCCGCATCCTGGAGGCAGTTATCGATGCTGGTGCGGGCACGCTGAATATCCCGGATACGGTTGGTTATACCATGCCGGAGCAATTTGGCCGCTTGATTCGCACTCTGCGTGAGCGTATTCCAAATGCTGATAAGGCGGTATTTTCTGTGCATTGCCATAACGATCTTGGTCTGGCGGTCGCCAATTCACTGGCGGCAGTCATGAATGGTGCTCGTCAGGTTGAATGTACGATCAATGGTTTGGGTGAGCGTGCAGGTAATGCGGCACTGGAAGAAGTCGTCATGGCGATACGCACACGTCAGGATTATTTTTTGTGTGATACCCGTATTGATGCCACGCATATCGTTCCGGCAAGCAAGCTGGTCTCGGGAATTACCGGTTTTCCTGTTCAGCCGAATAAGGCAATTGTTGGTGCAAATGCTTTTGCACATGAATCCGGTATTCATCAAGATGGCGTACTCAAACATCGTGAAACCTATGAAATCATGCGTGCGGAAGATGTCGGCTGGAGCGCCAATAAATTATTGCTGGGTAAACACTCCGGGCGTAACGCCTTTCGCAGTCGCTTACAGGAACTGAGAATAGACATAGACTCCGAAGATCGCTTGAATGCACTATTCGTTCGCTTCAAGGCATTAGCCGACAAAAAACATGAAATTTTTGATGAGGATTTGCAGGCGTTGGTTTCGGAAGAAATCAAACTGCCTGAGGAATATTATCGCCTGATTTCTTTGGTCGCGCATAGTGAAACGGGTGAGATGCCATTTGCCAGAGTGGTGATTGCAGAAGGAAGTAATGAGAGACAGGCGGAATCTGAGGGAAGCGGTCCGGTTGATGCCACTTTTCGTGCAATTGAAAGTATTTTGAACAGCGGCTCGGAATTGCAGTTGTTTTCGGTGAATAACATTACCAGTGGAACGGATGCCCAGGGAGAGGTTACCGTTCGTCTGCAGAAATCGGGGCGAATCGTTAATGGCCACGGTGCCGATACTGATATTGTCGCGGCTTCTGCCAAAGCATATCTGAGCGCCTGCAATAAATTACACAGCAAACTGGAGCGGGCTCATCCCCAGGTATAGACATGCGTTATCTACTGACAGTATTTGCATTGTTTTTAGTGACAACAATTACTTTTGTGAGCGCACAAACGCCCGACTTCAGCCTGAAAGACAGCACAGGCAAGACGCATCGGCTGTCGGACTACACGGGTAAATGGGTGCTGATCAATTTCTGGGCAACCTGGTGCGCGCCTTGCCTGAAGGAAATCCCGGATCTGGCGGCGTTGCATGAGGCGCGCAAGGATGTTGTTATTATCGGTGTCGCGATGGAGTTCGATGATCCGGCAACCGTCATGAAATTTGTAGACGATTTAAATATTCCATATACGATTGTGCTGGGTGATCATGAAATAGCTGGACAGATAGATGAACTTTCAATGTTGCCAAGCACTTATCTTTATGATCCGGCCGGTAATCCTGCAGCACGAAAAATTGGCCTGATTTCTCGTGCTGAAATAGAAGCATTTATTCGTGCGCGCTGAGTTTGAATATTATTGCGATTGATGCCTCTACAGCCCACTGTTCGCTGGCCTTGTGGCAAAACGGTACGGTCAACGATCTGGATGAGTATGCGGGTCAACGTCATTCAGAACTGCTGTTGCCGATGTTGCAGGGTTTGCTGGATGAGGCAGGGCTCAGTCTCGGCCAGATTGACGGCATTGCCTATGGTGCGGGTCCAGGTGCGTTCACCGGCCTGCGTATTGCCTGTGGCGTGGCGCAGGGACTGGCATTTGCCCATGATATACCGGTCGTGGGTATCATAACACTGGAAGCACTGGCACAGCAGGCGGACGCACCAAGAGTACTGACCGCGCTGGATGCCCGTATGGGGGAGCTCTATTTCGCGGCGTATACCAGGACAGATGATGGTTGGTTAGCTGTTCACGCTCCGATGTTGATCAGCCCGGCATCGGTTCCCGCTGTTCAGGAAGAAGGATGGGTTGCCTGCGGGAGTGGCTTTGATGCGTATGCTGCCATTCTCGCAGATCGCTATACTGGTCATCTTATGAACATCGTGCCGGATATTCATCCGCGCGGACGTGAAATTGCGCATCTGGCAGCAGGTAAATTTATGCGGGGCGAAGGAATGGCGGCAGAGCATGCGCTGCCAGTCTATCTTCGTGACAAGGTGGCATTGAAAGAGAGCGAACGATGAGTGTTTGCCAGGATCAGGCAGAAATTCGAGAAATGTGCTTGGATGATCTTGGGCAAGTCATTCTGATCGAGCATGAAATTTTTATTTTTCCCTGGACGCTGGGTAATTTTCGTGATTCGATCAAAGCAGGTTATCACGGCCGGGTGCTGGCGCGGAAAGATAACACCTTGCTGATGGGATACGGGATTCTGATGATGGGAGTGGATGAGGCGCACCTTCTGACTCTGGGCATAGGTTCTTCCTGGCAGAAACAGGGATGCGGTACTCGCTTATTGCATCATTTTATCGAGTTTGCCGGGAATAATGGGGCAAGATCGGTATTGCTGGATGTACGTGCATCCAACATGAACGCAGCTGGACTTTATCAGAGTTTGGGATTCGAACAAATTGCCGTGCGCAAGGGCTATTATCCGGCGATGTGTGGCCAGGAAGATGCATTGGTGATGCGGCTGATGCTATGAAGCTTCCGGTGTACTTGGGTAATTCGTTCTGCATTTGGTATGGCAGATAAAAATCGCCTCAGAGAACTGGGGCTGTTACCGTTATGGCATCCTAGATCGAATACAGACATCGATTCATCAAAATCTGATCAGTCGAAAAATCCAGAAAACAGCACCGGAGATACGATAGAGCAAAAACATATTGTACGCAATATGGACTGGGCGCAGTTAAATCAGTCAGTTACGGGCTGTCTTGCCTGTCCACTGGGACAAACACGCAAAAAAACGGTATTTGGTGTTGGTGATCAGGCTGCCAGCTGGTTGTTTGTCGGGGAAGGCCCGGGGGCGAGAGAAGATGAAACAGGCGAGCCATTCGTCGGCCAGGCTGGTAAACTGCTGGACAGCCTGTTACAGTCGATTGATATCGATCGTTACCATGATGTATATATCACCAATATTGTCAAATGCCGTCCACCCGACAATCGCAATCCGCAAGCAACAGAAGCAGAAAAATGCCGCCCCTATCTGCTGCGCCAGATCGAACTGATTCAACCAAAGTTGATTATCGCTCTCGGTAAGGTTGCTGCTGGGAATTTGCTGGCCACCCACGATAGTCTGGCGAGTTTGCGCGGTAAAGTACATGATTTTATGGGGACCCCGCTAATCGTTACCTATCATCCTGCCTATCTGCTGCGTTCACTGACCGATAAAGCCAAGGCGTGGGAAGATTTATGTTTTGCGCGGGCTTTTATGCAAAGTGTCAGGTAGATTTTAGCCTGTCCTGCGGGTGGGAAGTGAAAGTTTTCCTAAAACAATCAGCTATGTGTCCAGTTTAAATTTTCCTGTTCCGCATGCCGATCAAATGCAGTGAGTCCTGTTTGCGCTGATTATTCATATGCCATTGACGCACAAATATCATCGTAGCCGATACAAACAGGCCAAACACAACAATGACGCTGTAAATGTCGATGTCCAGCCATATCAGGAAGGCATAAACAGACAGCATCACGAGAATACCCAGATTTTCATTGAAATTTTGTACTGCAATTGAATGACCTGCACCCATCAGAATATATCCGCGATGCTGCAGCAGTGCATTCATCGGCACGACAAAAAACCCTGCCAGCGCGCCAATGACGATCAACAGAATGACAGCGATCCATAAATCCTTGACCAGTATCATCAGTATGACAACAATGCCCATGGCAATGCCTAATGGTAAAACTGTCACCGCGCGGCGCAGGGAAAGCATTTTTGCGGCCAGTGCCGCGCCAAAGGCGATACCGATGGCGACTACTCCCTGTAGCATTGCTGCCTGATTGAGCGTATAGCCAAGCGCTATTTCCGCCCATTCGAGCACAATAAATTGTAACGTGGCGCCCGCTCCCCAGAAAAGGGTGGTGACAGCCAATGAAATCTGGCCGAGTTTATCTGTCCATAGCAGTTTGACGCAATGGGCAAAATCATGAAAAAGAAACAGTGGGTTTGTTTTGAGCGGTCGATGGTCGATACCAGTATTGGGAATGAGCAAATTGATGATTGCGGCAATCGCATAAAATAGCGCAACTGCCATGATACCGGCAGTCGTGTGAGTATCAATCAGTACAGGTGAGAAATCAATCAGGACAGCAGTAATTGCCGGCGTAACCAACAGTCCGCCAGTGACGGTGCCAATTACTATCGAAGCAACGGTCAGGCTTTCCATCCAGCCATTGGCAATTACCAGTTTATCCGGTGGAAGTAATTCCGTTAGAATGCCGTATTTTGCTGGCGAATAGGCTGCTGCGCCCAAACCAACAACTCCATAAGCTGCCAATGCAGCGTACTGGTGCGTTGCCAGAAACAGAAACAGGCAGCCGATGATCTTGATCGAGTTGCTGACAAACATGACTTTTCCCTTGGGCATGGAATCAGCGAATGCACCGACTACGGGCGCAAGCACGACATAAAACAGGACAAAGACAAATTTGAGCATGGGTGTGAGATAGGTCGGTGCATGCAAATCAATCAAGAAGGCAATTGCAACCACCAGAAGCGCGTTATCAGCCAATGATGAAAAAAATTGTGCTGCCATGATTGTGTAGAAACCACGTTCCAAGCCATATCTCCTTATGAATATCTATTATCTGCCCAGCACGCTTTATATCATGAAAGACAGGTCTGATCATTTAAGGATTCAAGACACATCATTTTTAAAGTTGAATGAATCCTGGTAGGTAATGCGATAATGTTGCTATGAAGAGTGAAATACTATTTAGGCCTGAAACCACCTTGGCTGGTCAAAGACGTAACCTTTTCTGCAGACAAGTCAGCTCGCAGTGAATTTTACCTGCCACCTTCATTATGCGGTACCACGCATTACCACGAGCGATGGCAGAGTCCGTGCTGTAGTGCCATGAGATGCGCTTCGTTTTCCAGCGCATTCTGTAGACCTGATCTGCTAATTATCAGCTGGTTATAGGGATTCAGGTCAAGGGAATTTGAGTTTTCGACTGGTTGGTGTTAAAGATGGTTAAATGTAAACTGGAGCGAATCAGCTGTGTGGGTATGTTGAATCGGAATGATTTTATTTTTTTACTTCTGGCTGACAGAGTAGGTGGAAAAAGCAAACAGTAACGAATGCGCTATAATTACCCGCTTTGACATTTTCCGTGGACTGCTGAATTTAGATGCTGATAGCTAATAATCTGGGATACTCCAGGGGAAATCATAAACTCTTTGAGAGTCTTGGCTTCTCGGTCAATGAGGGCGAGCTGTTGTTGGTAAGTGGTCCTAACGGTAGCGGAAAAACCAGCTTGTTGAGGTTGCTCTGCGGGATATCAATGCCGGATGAGGGCGACATTTCATGGAATGGTATAGAAATACGAAGCCTTGGTGAGGATTATCACCGTGTGATGACTTACCTTGGGCATTTGAGTGGAATCAAGGATGATCTGACTGCCGTCGAAAATTTACGCATCTCTTGTGCATTGGCAGGAAACGAGATTGATATCGGTCAGGCGAAGGAGGCACTGGAGCGAATTGGCTTGGCGGGTCGCGAAATGTTGCCTGCCAGGGCGTTGTCACAGGGTCAGCGCCGTAGGGTCGCGCTGGCGCGGTTGCTGGTGACACGCACAAAGCTGTGGATCCTGGATGAGCCTTTAACCGCGCTGGATGTGGCCGCAGTGGATATGATCAGACAATTGCTGGAACATAATCTATCCAGGGGTGGGCTGGTCATTATGACTACCCATCAGGAAATGGATGTGGCCGCTGTGACAACGCAGCATCTGGTGTTATCTTGAGGCAAGCATGATTTTCTGGATTATCAAGCGAGATTTGTTGTTGGCCATGCGCCGCCGTGCAGATGTTCTGACGACACTTTTCTTTTTCATTATTGTCGTTAGCCTGTTCCCGTTGGGCGTGGGTTCAGAGATGAATATACTCAGGGTCATGGCGCCCGGTATTTTATGGGTAGCCGCTTTGCTGGCTTCCATGCTGGCACTGGGCCGTATGTTTTCTGGCGACTATCTTGACGGTACCCTTGAGCAAATGCTGCTGTCGCCAGTGTCGCTGCCTGCGCTGGTCATGGGCAAGGCAATATCTCACTGGCTGGTAACCGGAGTGCCGCTGGTTCTGATCGCACCAGTGCTGGGAATTCAGTATGATCTGCCTGCTGAGTCATTGATAGTGCTGACATTTTCTCTTTTATTGGGAACGCCTGTCCTAAGCTTGATTGGTGCAATTGGTGCGGCATTGACGCTAGGGCTTCGTGGCGGGGGGGTGCTGGTATCATTGCTGGTTTTGCCGCTTTATGTACCCGTACTGATTTTTGGTGCCGGGGCTGTCGAGGCGAGCGCAGCTGGATTGGGATTTGAAGCACATTTTTCTTTATTAGGTGCGTTTTTACTTGTTTCCATTGTGTTTTCGCCTTGGGCGACGGCGGCTTCGCTCAGGATCTCGATGGAATGAAACCAGGGTAAATTTTTTATGATGGCGGCAGGAACTTGTGGGAATCTCCAAAAACCTGAGTTTTGTCGCAGGTCCTATCGCTTGAGCTTTATTTTATTTGCAACTTTTAATTTTTAGAGATACTCCGATTTTTTTAAACTGAATTTTTTATAAACCCGTTAAAAAATATGGCAATAAACTGGTTCAAGTATGCATCGCCCGCAACTTTTTATTTTCTTGCGGGGCGGATGATTCCTTTTTTTTCGGTCGCTGCGGTACTATTGCTGATTGTTGGTTTGTACATCAGTTTTTTTGTGGCGCCAACGGATTTTCAGCAAAGTGAGGCATATCGTATTATTTTTATCCATGTGCCAGCAGCCTGGATGTCGATGTTTCTATATCTGGTGATGGCTTTCTGGGCTGGAATCGGGCTTGCATTCAATACACGACTTTCGTCCATGGTCGCCAGTGCGATTGCACCTACAGGCGCCATGTTCACATTTCTGGCACTCTGGACGGGCGCATGGTGGGGCAAGCCAATGTGGGGCACGTGGTGGGTGTGGGATGCACGTCTGACGTCCGAGTTGATTCTGCTGTTTTTGTATATAGGATTTATGTCGTTACAGGCGGCAATCGATGATCCACGGCGTGCAGATAAGGCAGGCGCTATAATTGCGCTAGTTGGTGTCGTGAATATTCCGATTATTTATTTTTCGGTGCAATGGTGGAATACCCTGCATCAGGGAGCATCGGTCAGTCTGGTTCAGTCGCCAAAAATGGCGACAGCCATGTTGACCGGTATGTTGATCATGGCTTTGGCCGCGTGGATGTATTCGATTGTAACCATATTGATCCGAACGCGGGCCATTATTCTTGAACGAGAAAGTCACGCCGCATGGGTGGCAGAACTGAAAGCAGGAGTGAAGCAATCATGAAATGGGAAAGCTTATCGGCATTTATTTCAATGGGTGGTTACGGGTTTTACGTGTGGAGTTCATATGGCGTTGCCTTGTTATGTGTGGTCGGCGAGGTATTTCTGGTGAAACGACGCCTCGGAACTTTACATAAACAGCTCGATCTGAACAAGAAGTCATCTGTGTGAGGAACAATATGAAACCACGGCATAAAAAAATAGCACTAATTACAGCAAGTGTGGGCGCTTTGTCGGTCGCAGTCTTGCTGGTACTGAATGTTTTTCAAAGTAATCTGGTATTTTTCTTCACGCCAACCCAGGTTGCGGCTAATGAAGCGCCAATAGGTAAAAGTTTCCGGATTGGTGGATTGGTGGAAGAGGGTTCTGTCCAGCGGGAAAATAACGGTACCACGATTAACTTCGCCATTACCGATACAGCACAAGTCATAAAGGTGGCATATCAGGGTATCCTGCCTGATTTATTCAAAGAAGGCAAGGGCGTAGTCGCGCAAGGTAAAATCGCTGAAAACGGTATTTTTTATGCGGACGAGGTGCTGGCCAAACATGATGAAAACTATATGCCGCCAGAAGCAGCCAGTGCGTTGGAGCAGGCAGCAAAGGCACAGAAATCCACACTGAAACAATACGATTAGCTTCTATAGTGATTTTTTAATAAAGGATAACGTTTACAATGATTCCAGAACTTGGTAATTTTGCGCTCATACTCGCGATGTTGCTGGCATTGATCCAGGGTACGTTGCCGATTATCGGCGCGACTCGGGGAATACCATCATGGGTGGCATTGGCAAGACCGGCCGTACAAGGCCAATTTGTATTTATTGTGATTGCTTTTGGCTGTCTTGCCTATTCTTTTGCTACGAATGATTTTTCGGTACTTAATGTAGCTTCCAATTCCAACTCCCAGTTACCGCTCCATTTCCGGATTGCAGCAACATGGGGTTCCCACGAAGGATCGCTGTTGCTGTGGGTAACCATGCTGGCTGGTTGGTCGGTTGCTGTCAGCGTTTTCAGTCAGAAACTGCCGGATGATATGGTGGCGCGGGTGTTAGGTGTCCTGGGGTTGGTCAGCGTGGGTTTTATTCTATTTTTATTGTTCACATCCAACCCTTTTGACCGATTGCTGCCAGCCGCTATTGATGGCAGTGATCTGAATCCGTTGTTGCAGGATCCAGGCATGGTGTTTCATCCGCCCATGTTATACATGGGATATGTCGGATTTTCAGTGGCGTTCGCGTTCGCGATTGCAGCTTTATTGAGTGGACAGCTCGATGCTGCCTGGGCGCGATGGTCTCGC
>JAVVEX010000032.1:0-18207 GCA_032251195.1 Nitrosomonas sp. | reverse complement strand
GCTGATCATCACGCACGAACGACCACATCAGCATCGTAACCGGACCGGTAAGCATGCCTTTGACCGGTTTGTTGGTGAGACTTTGCGCGTAGCCAAGCCATTCCACGGTCATGGCTTCCGGGCGGTAAACATCGCCATAGAGAATTGGCGGCTTGACGCAGCGTGAGCCGTAGCTCTGCACCCAACCGTATTCAGTAAAGGCATAACCCCACAGCTGTTCACCAAAATACTCCACCATATCGCCGCGTTCTGGTTCGCCATGTACCAGCACATCAAGGCCAATTGCTTCCTGTCTGCGGACAACATCCTTAATTTCAGCACGCATGGCAGCGAGATACTCAAGGTGACTGATGTCTCCTTTTTTGAAGGCAGCGCGGGTTTGACGAATAGCGGGCGTTTGTGGAAAAGAGCCGATCGTGGTCGTCGGCAGCAACGGGAGATTAAAGCGCTGGCGCTGTGCTTTCTGCCGCTGCACAAAAGGATGCTTGCGTGCATGGCCGGATGCGTCGAGTGCCGTCACCTTTTGACGAACGACCGCATTGTGAATGCGACTTGATTCGCGCCGGGATTGAATGGCCTGATCCGCACTGGCCAATTCGGCGCGGATCGAAGCGTTTCCCTGATTCAGCCCTCGCGCAAGTGTTGATATTTCCTGTAGTTTTTGCACGGAAAATGCCAGCCAGTTTTTGATTTCTGCATCGAGCTGTTTTTCCTGCGTCAGATCAACCGGGCAATGCAACAACGAGCAGCCAGGCGCAATCCATAAACGGTTTTCTCGCCCAGGCAAGGCATGGGATAGCGTTTTCAGCTTGGCGGACAAGTCGGCTCGCCAGATATTACGCCCATCGATGATGCCGAGTGACAGTACTTTGTCCACAAAATTGTTGCCTAGAAATATGTCGAGCTGTTCGGGCGCATGGCACAGATCAATGTGCAGACCTGCTACCGGTAACGTTTTGAGTACAGCCGCCTGGTGAGCGACTGAGCCGAAGTAAGTGGTCAGCATCAGTTGGCAGCCTGTATCGGCAAGCGCCTGATAGGCAGGTGAAAAACTGGCGGTCCAGTTTTGGTCGAGATCCAGCGCCAGTATTGGTTCATCGATCTGCACCCAGGCTGCTCCCAAGGATGCGATTTTCTGCAAAATTTGGCGGTAAACGGGCAACAAGCGTGGCAACAGTTGCAGGCGATTGAAATCGGCGGCGGTTTCCTTGCCCAGGTAGAGATAGCTTAACGGGCCAAGCAAAATTGGTTTGGGCGTCAAACCGAGTGACTGCGCCGCCTCGATTTCAGCAAAGAGCTGATCAGACGCTAATTGAAACTCGATGTGCTTGTCAAATTCCGGCACGATGTAATGGTAGTTGGTATTAAACCATTTGCTCATTTCCATTGCCGGCTGTTCGGCATTACCCCGCGCCATGGCAAAATACAGATCGAGCGGTTGATGGTGATTCGTGCCGAAGCGGTAAGGTATTGCGCCCAGCAACATCGTCATGTCGAGTACATGGTCATACAGTGAAAAATCCCCCGCCGGGATCAGATCCATGCCGAATTTCTGCTGTAGCCGCCAGTTAGCGGTGCGGATCTCGCGGGCAACCGTCAGCAGCTGTTCTGCATTAAACTTTCCTTGCCAGTAGGTTTCAAGCGCTTTTTTTAGCTCACGCTGCGCGCCGATTCGGGGAAACCCCAGATTATGAGTCAGTATCATCATCGCACCTTGTCATCTTGATTGAGAAACAAGTATTGTCGGGGGTGCGTTACAATGAATCAAATGATAGTTTCTTGTATTAAAGATGAATAATATTCATATATGTTGGAATTACGCCATCTCCGTACCTTAAATGCGTTGCACGAAACCGGCAGTATTTCTCTGGCGGCGGAACGTCTGCATCTGACTCAATCCGCTTTGTCTCATCAGATCAGAGGATTGCAGGACTATTACCGAGTACCCATCATCCAGCGCAGCGGGCATGCAGTGCAGTTGACCGATGCGGGCAAACGTCTGGTGCAACTGGCGGATAAAATTCTGGGTGAGATCCGGACAGCAGAACGCGATCTGGCAAAAATAACCCAGCAATCGGCGGGGAGCCTGCGCATTGTACTGGAATGCCATACCTGTTTTGACTGGTTGATGCCGATTATGGATACCTTTCGTTCCGATTGGCCTGAGGTTGAGCTGGACTTGGTTTCCGGGTTTCACAGCGACCCCATCGCCCTGCTCAAGAAGGGCGTGGCGGATGTCGTTATTGGTTCCGAAAATCAGCCCCAGCAGGGCATCGTGCATTTTCCGTTGTTTTGTTTCGAGATTTTGGCAGTACTGGCGCCAGAGCATGTGCTGGGCAAGAAACGCGTGCTTGATGCGACAGATTTCTCCCGAGATATCCTGATTACCTACCCCGTTCCAGAAATGCGGATTGATCTGATCCGGCAAGTATTGACGCCCGCCAATGTTATCTGGCAGCGGCGAACTGCCGAATTGACGGTGGCCATCTTGCAGCTGGTGGCGAGCAAACGCGGCATAGCGGCGCTGCCAGGTTGGGGCATCAAGAATTACCTGGATTACGACTACGTCATCGCTCGGCGCATCGGAGCAAACGGTTTGTGGGGCAATTTGTATCTGTCGACCTTGGAAGATACTGCGCCACTCCGTTATCTGCAGGATTTTCTGCAAACGATCAACCGGGTTTGTTTTGCCACATTGAATGGCATTAAGCCATTGAAATAATTAAATAAAATAGGGTGATAATGAATGGCCGATAAATTGTCCGATTGGTTATTTCTACTTTTTCAGATTATTCCAAGGTCATATTTTGCCTGGCAGAAGACTGTTTGGCGCTAAACAGGATGCACCATTTTTTTGCAGATGAGAAAAGGTATGGGTTGTAGTGCTAAAAACTTTTTATCTTGATATCAAATACTTGGATATTATAATCATCAATGTTGAGCTGGTCGCGCGCAATATTTTCTCTTGTTGTGTTGCTCTGTGGCATGGCGAATTTTCCTGGTGCTCGCAGACCGTCTCCCAGTTGTCTGGATCTCATGGTGAAAACTTGATCGGATGTCGGGTGAAATTTACCATCGTGTTTTTGTTGTCCGGGTAATCCGGTGTTTTCGTGGCTCATCTTTCTTGTGCTATTTCGCTTGCCGGTAGCCGATGGCGTGTTGGTATAGGTAACGTGTCCTTTCTCGTCTTCGACTTTATAGATACCCGAAGACAGGCACGCAAGCGGGAAAGCATTTAATATCCCAGCCAGTAGGTACAAAAAATATCGCGATGTTCTCATACAAAAACCTCTACCTGATTTTTCAGAAGTCCCTAACAATATTCCTGAGAGAATATCGCTTGATTCTAATTCGGGCATTCTCCCGGCAAAGAGATGATAAACAGCGCTTTTGCTGTCTTTTTTCAAAGAAATGTGATTTCATGTATCGATTTGATGTTCTGGAGAGGTGTTGTTAGTCCGACAAGGTCAGGGTTATTTTGTTAGGGGGAAAGATTGATGGCTCGGCAGCATCGTATTGTGGTTTTCTCTGGGTTGCTTTCTTATTCAGTTCGCAAAGGAATCGTCGAGATCGACCGGAGTCTGGATTCTATTGAATGGTTGATTGTCGTGCATGCTCCGAGAAAGTCGGTTTTCCGGCTTCTATACAATCAATGGCTCAATCTCAAAAAACATGGATGGCGTTGGATTCCATATCAACTCGCCGATATTGTTGATCGTCTATTCCCGTCCGGAACGACGATCACAGGTCAGAAATTGCCAGGGGATGAGTTCTCGCTCGCATCAATGGCGCATCAGAATAATATAACCATTCACTATGTCAATGATATTCACGCGCCGTCGACTTTAGCGCAAGTTAAAGCTTTTGGTGCAGATCTGGGGTTATCACTGGCCGCACCGATCCTGAAGCGGGAACTGTTTGGCCTGCCCAGCTTGGGAACGATTAATCTGCATAAAGGTAAAGTCCCGGATTATCGGGGAATGCCGCCTGCTTTTTGGGAAATGTGGAATGATGAGCGGGGTGTTGGTTGTACCGTGCATCGAGTTGACGCTCAACTCGATGCAGGTGATGTGTATGGGGAAGTAACAGTTTCTAGGCAGACATATTCGACTGTTGGCGGTTTACAACTCACATTGGATGAAGTTGGTGTTGAGCTGATGCGCTCGGTGGTTCAGTCAATATTTAACGGCAGCGCGACAGCAACAGCACAAGCGCAAGGTGGCGCTATCTATCGAAAACCGACACTTGAACAAATTGTCCTTCTGAGAAGAAAATTAGAGCGGCGCGTGATTTCGCCCAAGGCGCGAATTATCGAATTTTGTAAAGGCGCTCGTGGCCAGCTTGCATTGCAACTTTGGCGATTCGGTTTGTGGCGAATATTGAAACCGAGAGTTACCGTGCTGCTTTATCATCGCGTCAGCGACGATGTCCGGGATAACCTGACCGTTGGGATCGAGCAATTCGGTCGCCAAATGGCATTGATTAAACGCCATTGCGACATCTGGTCAATCGAACAGTTGGTCGAATGTAAGTTAATACCCAAGTCATCGCGTCCCCAGGTTGCGATTACATTCGATGATGGCTATCTGGACAATTTTGTCAATGCTGCTGCAATTCTGCAACGATACCAGATTCCAGCCGGATTTTTTATCGCCACCGGTATTGTCAATACGGATAAAGCATTTCCTCACGATGTTCGCCGAGGCAATGAACCAATCCCGATGATGACTTGGGACAATCTCCGCACGATGCGAGATGCCGGGTTTACCCTGGGTTCACACACCATCAATCATATCGATTGTGCAAAAGAAAACGAATCACTCGTAACGCATGAATTGACCCGATCGCTTGCGGACATTGAGTATCAGCTCGGTATTGCCGTGCCAATATTCGCCTATCCTTATGGTGGAAAACAGCATATGACAGATGAACGTCTGGAGCTGGTCAAGCAAACTGGATATAGTGCTTGTTTATCAGCCTACGGTGGCAGCAACATTGAAAATATTGACAAATTTAATGTATTCCCGGCGTGGGATTCACTGGGAATTCAGTGATCATGCGTTTCTGTTTGAGTGTGTCGGATTGAAATAATGGCCAATTGCAAAAAGGTATATGGTCACACAAAATTTTGCAGATTGTATTGGCTATTGCCTGCATTTCGCCGTGACGGCATTCTGGTCAATGTTATTTGAGTGGCACCAGAATGGATCGGAATGATACAATCACGTTCTACGAGAGAGGTAATGGTTGCGGGGGATTATGCAGATTATGCTTGGTTCTTTGTTTGATCATGAATGCGGTTACCTGAAAAATTTAATATTACTTAATCAGTTATGATTGATACGATGCTTGGCAATTACTTTCCGATTTTATTGTTTATTCTGGTGGGTTTGTCTGTTGGAGTGCTGTCGATGTTTGCTGGTTGGTTGCTCGCGCCAAACAGACCGGATGAGGCAAAATTGTCTACGTATGAATGTGGATTCGGCGCATTCGAAGATGCGCGCATGAAATTCGATGTGCGCTACTATCTGATCGCAATTCTATTTATTCTGTTCGATCTGGAAATTGCATTTTTATTTCCATGGGCGGTGGTGTTAAATGAAATAGGCTGGTTTGGCTTTGTTGCCATGCTGGTTTTCCTGTCCATACTCGTGGTTGGTTTTATTTACGAGTGGAAGAAAGGCGCTTTAGAGTGGGATTAAATCAATGAGTATTGATGGAGTATTGGATAAGGGCTTTGTGACGACCAGTCTGGATTCGTTGATTAACTGGGGACGGACTGGTTCGATGTGGCCGATGACTTTTGGCTTGGCTTGCTGTGCGGTCGAAATGATGCAGACGGGGGCGTCACGCTATGATCTGGATCGATTCGGCATTGTTTTCCGGCCTAGCCCGCGCCAATCGGATGTGATGATTGTTGCGGGTACGCTGTGTAACAAGATGGCGCCAGCGTTACGCAAGGTTTATGATCAGATGGCAGAGCCGCGTTGGGTTATCTCCATGGGTTCCTGTGCCAATGGCGGCGGGTACTATCATTATTCCTATTCGGTTGTGCGAGGGTGTGACCGGATTGTTCCCGTGGATATTTATGTTCCGGGTTGTCCGCCTACGGCGGAAGCGCTGCTCTACGGCATCATTCAGCTGCAGAATAAAATTTTACGCACCAATACAATCGCACGCTAATTCTTGAAATGACAAATAGCCGTCTTGAAAGACTGACAGCCGCGCTCCAGCAGGTTTTGGGAGAAAAGCTAACCGGTCTCAGTCAGGATCTGGGGGAGATTACCATTGTGGTGGATGCGGCAAACTTGCTGGATGTTGCCGAATTGTTAAAAAATCACCCCAGTCTTGGATTTGATACGCTGATCGATGCTTGTGGTATCGATTTCAGCGAATATTCAACCGATACGCATGCTGGGCGAGGTCGCGGTGAACGGCGTTTCGCGGTGGTATATCATCTGCTTTCTGTTCAGCATAATCACAGATTGCGTATGCGGATTTTTGCTGATGACAATGAATTTCCAGTGGTTGATTCGGTAATTCTGGTTTGGCCGGTTGCAAACTGGTTTGAGCGTGAGGCGTTCGATCTGTATGGCATTATTTTTAATAACCACCCGGATTTGCGACGCATCCTAACTGACTACGGTTTTATCGGAAACCCGTTTCGCAAGGATTTTCCATTATCCGGTCATGTTGAGATGCGCTATGACGAAGAACAGAAACGCGTCATTTACCAGCCGGTTTCTATCGAACCACGTGAAGTTACGCCTTATGTTATTCGTGAGGAACAATATGGCAGCAAGGACGAATGATGGATCGCGATAAGCTGAATCTGGTTTGCTGCAGATGGAGGAGTAAACATTTAAATGGCTGAAATTCGTAATTACACCATGAATTTTGGGCCGCAACATCCTGCCGCGCATGGCGTGTTGCGACTGGTCATGGAGCTGGATGGGGAAGTGATTCGGCGCGCAGACCCGCATATCGGGTTGTTACATCGTGCAACTGAGAAACTGGCCGAAAATAAAACTTATATTCAATCTGTGCCCTACATGGATCGGCTTGATTATGTCTCCATGATGGTCAATGAGCATGCCTATGTAATGGCGATTGAGAAGTTGCTGCAGATTGATGTGCCCATTCGCGCACAGTACATTCGCGTCATGTTTGATGAGATCACTCGTATTCTCAATCACTTGTTGTGGTTGGGTGCGCATGCGCTGGATGTAGGTGCCATGACGGTTTTTCTCTACGCATTTCGTGACCGGGAAGATTTGATGGATTGTTATGAGGCCGTGTCGGGTGCAAGGCTGCATGCGGCCTACTACCGGCCAGGCGGGGTTTATCGTGATTTGCCGGATTCCATGCCACAATATCAGGCATCTAAAATTCATAATGAAAAAACGACGGCGATACGTAATGAGAATCGTCAGGGAACATTGCTGGATTTCATAGAAGACTTTACCAACCGGTTTCCCGTTTATGTTGATGAGTATGAAACGTTGCTGACGGATAATCGTATCTGGAAGCAGCGGCTGGTGGATATTGGTATCGTTTCTCCCGAGCGCGCCAAGGCGCTTGGTTTTAGTGGCCCAATGTTACGTGGATCCGGAGTGGAGTGGGATTTGCGCAAGAAACAGCCTTATGAAGTTTACGATCAGGTTGATTTTGATATTCCTGTTGGTACGAATGGTGATTGTTATGATCGTTACCTGGTCAGAATCGAAGAGTTCCGGCAATCCAATCGTATTATCAAGCAGTGTGTTGATTGGTTGCGAAAAAATCCTGGGCCTGTGATCACCGATAACCACAAGGTTGCACCACCATCACGGCTGGATATGAAGCAGAACATGGAGGAAATGATCCATCACTTCAAATTGTTTACCGAAGGGATGCATGTTCCACGAGGGGAAGCCTATGCAGCAGTGGAGCATCCCAAAGGGGAGTTTGGTATTTATCTCATTTCGGATGGCGCCAATAAACCTTATCGCCTGAAAATTCGTGCGCCCGGGTTTGCTCACCTTGCAGCGATGGATGAAATGACGCGGGGGCACATGATCGCCGATCTGGTGGCGGTGATTGGTACGCAGGATATCGTATTTGGTGAAATTGACAGATAAAAAATTCACTCATGTTAAGTACTGAAGCGCTAAAAAAAATCGATCGGGAAATTGCTAAATATCCTGAAAATCAGAAACAGTCGGCAGTAATGTCTGCGCTGGCGATCGCGCAGGATGAGAAGGGGTGGTTAGCGACAGAAACCATGGATTACGTTGCCGGTTATTTGGGTATGCCTCCGATTGCCGTTTATGAAGTGGCGACGTTTTACAATATGTATAATTTACAGCCAACTGGTCGGTTCAAGTTGACTGTCTGTACCAATCTTCCTTGCGCGTTGAGTGGTGCGAATCAGGCTGCGGCGTATCTGAAACAAAAACTCGGAATTGATTTCAATGAAACATCCGCCGACGGATTGTTTACCTTGAAGGAAGGCGAGTGCATGGGCGCCTGCGGAGATGCTCCGGTTCTATTGGTTAATAACAAGCGTATGTGCAGCTTTATGACAAATGAGCAGATAGATCAGTTAATTGAGGAGTTGCGCAAATGACCAAGCCTGTTCAGATAATCTTGGCGGGGGTGGATGCTGATGATCCCGAAAACTGGAAGTTGCCAGCCTATCTTCGCCGCGATGGCTATGTCGCGCTAAAGAAAATTCTCTCCCAAAAAATTACGCCGGAAGAAGTGATCGAGGAAGTCAAAAAATCCGCTTTGCGTGGACGGGGTGGAGCAGGTTTTCCGACAGGTCTGAAATGGAGCTTCATGCCACGAAATTATGATGGCGAGAAATACCTGGTTTGTAATTCCGATGAGGGCGAGCCCGGTACTTTCAAGGATCGCGACATTATGCGTTTAAATCCCCATATTCTGATCGAAGGTATGTTGATCGCAGCTTATGCAATGGGTGTTCGTCGCGGTTACAACTACGTTCATGGTGAAATATGGGATACCTACGAGCGTATGGAAGAAGCTGTTAATGATGCCTACGAAGCTGGTTTTCTGGGTGACAACATACTGGGGTCTGATTTTAGCTTCCATCTTTACAATCACCATGGCTATGGCGCGTATATCTGTGGAGAGGAAACTGCGTTGCTGGAGTCAATCGAGGGCAAAAAAGGACAGCCCCGTTTCAAACCGCCGTTTCCTGCAAATTTTGGACTGTATGGCAAACCAACAACGATCAATAATACCGAGACGTTTGCAGCGGTTCCCTGGATTATCCGTAACGGAGGAGAGCAATATCTGCAGTTAGGTAAACCGAGCAACGGCGGGACTAAATTATTTTCTGTTTCCGGACATGTAAACAAACCCGGAAATTATGAAGTACCTATGGGCACACCATTTGCGAAATTACTGGAAATGGCGGGTGGTATGCGCGGTGGCAAAAAACTGAAGGGATGTATTCCTGGCGGGTCATCGATGCCGGTATTGCCTGGCGATGTCATGATGGAAACCGATATGGACTATGACTCCATCGCTAAAGCCGGGTCGATGCTGGGTTCTGGTGCAGTCATCATTATGGATGAGACCACCTGCATGGTACGGGCGCTGGAGCGACTTTCTTATTTTTATTTTGAAGAGTCCTGCGGGCAGTGTACGCCGTGCCGGGAAGGAACAGGCTGGCTGTACCGGATTATTCATCGTATTGAACATGGCAATGGTCGCAGCGAGGATATTGATTTGCTGGACAATCTGGCGGACAACATACAGGGACGCACGATTTGTGCGCTGGGTGACGCGGCTGCCATGCCGGTGCGCGCGATGCTGCAACATTTTCGGGATGAGTTTGTTTACCATATCGAGCATAAAAAATGCATGGTGTAGGTGCCCGATTCTCATTTGATTCTGACGTTCACTAATCCGAGAGTATCCGGTCAATGGTTAAGATAGAAATAGACGGTAAAGAAATTTCAGTGCCTAAAGGCAGCTCAGTGATGGATGCTGCCAGACAGGTCGGGATCTATATTCCTCATTTTTGCTATCATAAAAAGTTGTCGATAGCCGCTAACTGCCGGATGTGTCTGGTTGAAGTGGAGAAAGCTCCCAAGCCTTTGCCTGCTTGTGCTACGCCAGCAGCAGAAGGCATGAAAGTCTCGACCCATTCGCAGCAGGCGATCAAGGCGCAAAAGGGCGTGATGGAGTTTTTGCTGATTAATCATCCGCTGGACTGTCCGATTTGTGATCAAGGGGGAGAATGTCAGCTGCAGGATCTGGCGGTGGGATATGGCGCCAGTGGATCCCGTTATCAGGAGGCCAAACGGGCTGTTACCAATAAAAACCTTGGTCCGTTGATTTCTACCGACATGACGCGCTGTATTCATTGCACTCGTTGTGTGCGCTTTGGTCAGGAAATCGCAGGTATTATGGAGCTTGGCATGGCGGGGCGCGGAGAACATGCTGAAATTTTGTCGTTTGTCGGTAAAACGGTCGATTCCGAATTATCCGGCAACGTCATTGATCTCTGCCCGGTGGGTGCGCTGGTCAGTAAGCCTTTCCGGTATTCGGCGCGCACATGGGAGTTGTCCCGACGTAAATCTATCAGTCCGCACTGCGGTTTGGGCAGCAATCTGGTTGTGCAGGTCAAAAATGATCGGGTCATGCGCGTCCTGCCACGGGAAAATGAGGAAATTAATGAGTGTTGGCTTTCCGATAAGGATCGTTTCGCTTATGAAGGACTCAATTCCGAAGATCGCCTGACAGTCCCAATGATCAAGCAAAATGGCCAATGGCAAACCTGTAGCTGGGAGAACGCCTTAACGCGAGTGGCGGAGGGAATTACAGGTGCGATTGGAAAATATGGCCAGGAAAAACTGGGTGCGCTGGCCTCACCCCATAGCACGCTGGAAGAGCTTTATCTGCTACAGAAATTGCTGCGCGGACTTGGCAGTCAGAATATCGATCATCGCGTACGTCAATCTGATTTTCGTGCGGACGCCCTGACGCAGGGTATTCCCTGGCTTGGAATGCCGATAGCAGACGTATCCGGTTTGCGATCTATGCTGATTGTTGGTAGCACGCTTCGAAAAGACCATCCATTGCTTGCTCAGCGAATACGTCAGGCCGTGCACAAGGGCGCGCAGCTGAATCTTGTTAATCCGGTTGATGATGATTTGTTAACACCGGTTGAGAACCGCGCAATTGTGGCGCCTGGTGCAATGTTGGATATGCTTGTGCAGATACTGAAGGCAGCGGCATCGATTAAGGGTAAACCACTCGGTGAGAATATCGGGTTGGCAGGTGATCGAGTTCAAGTTACCGATGTAAGCAAGGCGATCGCGGCGAGTCTTGTCGAAAACGCACCAGCTGCAGTTTTTCTGGGAAATTTAGCGCAGCACCATCCACTTTACACTGATCTGCTTGGCGTCTCCCAGGAGATAGCCAGGATAACTGGTGCTAGATTGGGTGTTCTGGGAGAGGCGGCCAATAGTGTTGGCGCGTATGTCGCTAACGCATTGCCTTGGGATAGAAATGCGGGATCGCAAAATCCAGTGGGGCAGAATAATGCTGGTATGAATGCATTACAAATGCTGGGATTGAATTCAAGTGATGCCGAAGCGCCTTGTGCTGCTTTGTTGCTACTGAATCTCGAGCCGGAGCTGGATTGTTATAATGGGTCTCAGGCGAGAAAGGTTCTGGATAAAACGGCATTTGTCGTTTCACTAAGCAGTTACAAGGGCAATATTACCGATTATGCAGATGTAATTCTGCCGATTGCGCCATTTACGGAAACCTCTGGCACCTTTATCAATACGGAAGGTCGGATCCAGTCTTTCAAAGGGGTGGTCACCCCCCTTGGAGATACGCGGCCTGCCTGGAAAATATTGCGCGTTCTGGGTAATCTTTTGCAATTGGATGGGTTTGAATTCAATTCTTCGGAAGAGGTATTTCTTGAGGCCGTTCCATCGAAAACACAAGTTCTCGAAGAATTGAACAATATGCTGGATGATGCTGCTATCGGTTTGCCAGAGCTCTCTGGTTGTGTGGAAAGAATTGGCGAGGTACCAATCTATCAAACTGATCCGGTCGTGCGGCGCGCATCTGCCTTGCAGGCGACGCAAGACGCTAAACGACCATTGGTATTCGCTTCTTCAGCGTTACTTGAAAAAATAGGCGTCGAATCAGGAGCAAGTGTCAGGATTAAACAGGGTGATGGCGAGGTGTGTCTGGCGATCTCTGTTGACGATAATCTACCGAAAAATTGTCTGCGTTTGGCAAGTGGGTGCCCCACGACAGCATCACTTGGTGGTATGTTCGGCGAGATTAAACTTGAAAAATTATAAGACCTAGACTCGGAATCAGATAATGGATTATTTGCAACAGATATTTGAACAGCTCTTTGGTCATGAATGGGGTATTCCGCTTTTTCAGCTGGTTAAAAACATCATTCTGATTATATTGATTATTGTTCCGTTATTGCTGGCTGTGGCGTATCTGACATTTGCCGAACGTAAAATCATTGCATATATGCAGGTTCGGGTAGGCCCGAACCGAGTAACCTTTTTTGGTATTTCCTGGTTGAAAGGGTGGGCGCAGCCCATAGCCGATGCGGTCAAGGCCGTGATGAAGGAAATCATCGTACCTACAGGTGCCAATAAGTTTTTGTTCATTATTGCGCCAATACTTTCTTTGGCACCAGCATTGGCGGCCTGGGCAGTAGTGCCGTTTTCGCCCGAGCTGGTGCTGGCTGATATTAACGCCGGGTTACTCTACATTCTGGCCATGACATCGCTTGGTGTGTATGGCGTGATTGTTGCTGGCTGGGCGTCCAATTCCAAGTATGCATTTCTGGGTGCGATGCGATCAGCAGCCCAGGTGGTTTCATATGAGCTGGCGATGGGATTTGCACTGGTTTGTGTGTTGATGATGTCAGCCAGTCTTAATCTGGGAGACATTGTTGCTGGCCAGCAAGGTGATAGTTTTCTGAACTGGTACCTTATCCCGTTGTTTCCAATGTTTCTGGTTTATTTTATCTCCGGGGTTGCTGAGACCAACCGCGCTCCTTTCGATGTGGCGGAAGGTGAATCCGAGATCGTGGCGGGATTCCATGTGGATTACTCTGGCATGGCGTTTACCGTATTTTTCTTGGCGGAATATGCCAATATGATTCTGGTGGCTACCTTGGCCAGCATCATGTTTCTGGGTGGCTGGCTGCCTCCAATCGACATGGCGCCTTTCAATCTGATTCCTGGGTTGGTATGGTTGCTGCTCAAAATAGTTTTTATGTTGTTTTTCTTCTTGTGGTTTCGCGCAACCTTTCCGCGTTACCGTTATGACCAGATCATGAGGCTTGGCTGGAAAATCTTTATTCCTGTTACCCTGGTTTGGATAGTTTTGCTGGGAGCCGTCATGCAATTACCGGAATCCGTGCAGCAAAGTTTTCCACTTAATCTCTGGTTTGGCTAAAAGTGGGCCAAAATTATGGAAAAAATTAAACAATTCTTTAAGTCTTTCCTGCTGTTTGAGTTATTGCAGGGCATGAAGGTAACCGGGCGCTACCTGTTTGCGCCAAAAATTACAGTGCATTACCCCGAAGAGAAAACGCCGCAATCGCCTCGTTTCAGAGGATTGCATGCGCTGCGGCGTTATCCGAATGGAGAAGAACGCTGTATCGCTTGCAAGCTGTGCGAGGCTGTCTGTCCTGCTTTGGCAATCACGATCGAATCGGAGCAGAGAGAGGATAGTACACGCCGCACCACTCGTTACGATATTGATATGATCAAATGTATCTTCTGTGGTTTTTGTGAGGAAGCGTGTCCGGTGGATGCCATCGTCGAAACCCGAGTCCTTGAATATCATGGTGAAATTCGGGGCGATTTGACTTACACCAAAGAAATGTTGCTGGCAGTGGGTGATCGCTATGAAGAGCAGATTGCTAAAGATAAAACAGCCGATGCCCCTTATCGATAACTAAAGACAATTTATTCATGAGTTTCCAGGATCTAGTTTTTTATACCTTCTCCAGCATACTGGTATTGTGTGCATTGGGTGTGGTGACTTTCAGAAATCCGGTGTATGCCGCATTGCTGCTTGTACTTGCTTTCGTAACTTCCTCGGGATTATGGCTATTGCTGGAAGCGGAGTTTTTGGCGATCACCTTGGTTCTGGTATACGTTGGTGCAGTAATGGTGCTATTCCTGTTTGTGGTGATGATGCTGGATATTAATCTGGATCGTCTCCGTGAGGGTTTCTGGAAATGGTTTCCATTTGGCGCAATTATTGCGTTGGTTATGGCGGTTGAGATGGGAATGGTCTTGATGAGCAGGCAATTCAGTCTCGAATCCTTGCCCGCGCCAGCATCCAAAAGCGCTGAATTCAGCAACATAAAAGAGTTGGGGCGATTGATCTATACCGATTATGTCTATGCTTTTGAACTTGCGGCAGTTATTTTGCTGGTAGCAATGGTTGCTGCCATTGCAATAACGCTAAGACATCGAACGGACAAGAAATTAACCGATGCTGCCCGACAAATTGCTGTCAAGCGCAATGAGCGGCTCAGGATTGTGTCCATGCCATCTGAAATGAAAGAATGATTTGTGATATGACATCAATCGGTATGTTTTTTGAATAACCACTTCACTTAAGAGGTATATCTTGATTTCGTTGTCGCATTATCTTGTGCTTGGCGCTATCCTGTTTGCTATAGGCGTGGTGGGTATTTTTCTGAATCGCAAAAATGTCATCATTCTGTTGATGTCGATTGAACTGATGTTGTTGGCAGTTAACATGAATTTTGTGGCATTTTCATATTATCTACAGGATACGGCTGGCCAGATTTTTGTGTTCTTTATTTTAACAGTTGCTGCTGCAGAGGCGGCCATTGGGTTGGCGATTCTGGTGGCGCTGTTCAGGAACTTAAGATCAATTAATGTTGATGACCTGAATGAACTCAAGGGCTAACACATTCAAGCCAAGTCATCATGCGGTGTTTAACTGCCTATTAATCGAAATATAAATAGCTAACTGAATAGATGGAAAATCTTTATTTACTGGTACCCATGGCGCCTTTATTGGGTTCGATTGTAGCTGGGTTGTTTGGCAGGCAGGTTGGCCTGGTTTGGAGTCACCGCATAACAATTGCGCTGGTAGTTGTGTCGTTCATCGCGTCGTTGATTATCTTTATGGATGTGCTCGAAGGTAATATTTACAATGGTGCGGTTTATACATGGATGATTTCAGGGGATACCGCGTTTGAGATCGGTTTCCTGATTGATACCCTATCAGTTTTGATGATGCTGATTGTGACGGGCGTGTCGCTGATGGTACACATTTATACAATTGGATATATGCATGGCGATCCTGGTTACCAGCGTTTTTTCAGCTATATATCGCTGTTTACCTTTTCGATGCTGATGCTGGTCATGTCCAATAATTTCCTGCAGCTGTTCTTTGGCTGGGAAGCAGTCGGGCTGGTTTCGTATCTGCTGATCGGATTCTGGTATACGCGTCCGACTGCTATTTATGCCAATATGAAAGCGTTTCTCGTCAACCGGGTAGGTGATTTTGGCTTTCTGTTGGGTATTGGGTTGATATTGGCATCGTTTGGTAGTCTTGATTATGAACATGTGTTTTCGCATGCAGGCTACATGTCATCTGAAACTTTAGAGATATTTCCGGGACAGCCCTGGATGCTGCTGACGGTTATCAGCCTATTGTTGTTCGTGGGCGCAATGGGAAAATCCGCTCAATTTCCCCTGCATGTCTGGCTACCTGATTCAATGGAAGGCCCTACACCAATTTCAGCGCTGATCCATGCCGCCACCATGGTAACCGCAGGCATCTTTATGGTGGCACGAATGTCGCCCCTGTTTGAATATTCCGAGACTGCGCTGTCAACGATCCTGATTATTGGTGGCATTACGACCCTGTTCATGGCATTGGTGGCCGTCGTGCAAAATGATATTAAACGGGTGGTCGCCTTTTCGACCTTGTCACAGCTGGGGTATATGACGGTTGCGCTTGGGGCTTCAGCGTATTCGGCAGCAATCTTTCATTTGATGACGCATGCTTTTTTTAAAGCATTGTTGTTCCTGGGGGCGGGTTCGGTAATTATCGCGATGCATCATGAGCAGGATATGCGCAGGATGGGTGGCCTCAAGCAATACATGCCAATTACTTTTGCGACAATGTTTATTGCCGCACTGGCAAGTGCGGGTGTGCCAGGTTTCTCGGGATTCTTTTCCAAGGACGCCATTATCGAAGCAGTGCATTTTTCCGATATACCTGGGGCTGGGTTTGCTTATTTTTGTGTCTTAACAACGGTATTTGTTACTGCGCTTTATACTTTCAGACTGATATTTATGACTTTTTATGGTGCGCCACGGATGGATACCCATACACGAGATCATTTACATGAATCTCCCCGTGTGGTGACCTTGCCGCTAATTATGCTGGCGATACCAACGGTAATAGCTGGTTGGGTGATTGGACCGATGCTGTTTGGCGGTTTTCTGACTGGCCCTATCCAGGTGCAGGGGCAACATGATGTGATTGCTATGATGGGCGAAACCTATACAGGCATATTCGGCATGATATTGCACGCATTTACGACGCTTCCATTCTGGTTGTCAATTGCAGGTATTTTTACCGCATGGTTTTTATATCGGGTCAGAACCGATCTCCCGGAAAAAATTCGTCAATTATCCGGGCCAATCCATACTTTGCTGGATCGACAATACTTTATCGATGAGCTGTACTCATGGATGTTCGCACGTGGCTCTCGCGGATTGAGTACGGTTCTGTGGAAATATGGAGATATCAAGATCATAGATGGATTTTTTGTCAATGGAGCCGCACGAATGGTTGCATGGCTTGCGGCTATTGTTCGCGGCTTCCAGACCGGTTATATCTACCATTATGCTTTTAGCATGATTATGGGTGTTTTCCTGTTGATGAGCCTTTGGCTCTTTCATTACTAAGCGCCAAGGGTCGGATAATAACACTGGTAATTCTTCCGGTTCCATCCTTGGAATACTAATACGCATTAATATGCAATTCGAGACAAAAAAATCATGTTGTTTGGATTTCCACTATTAAGCCTGATCATCTGGTTACCTATCATTTTCGGCCTGATCGTTCTGATTCTGGGCGACCGTGATTTAAAAGTCACACGTTGGCTTTCCCTGGCGGGAGCCGTCGCCGGTTTTCTGGTGGCGTTGCCACTCTTAAGTGGATTCGACGCAACTGTGAGCACGATTCAATATGCTGAGCGCATCGTCTGGTTTGAGCGCCTCAACGTGTTTTACCATCTTGGTATAGATGGTATTTCAATGCCGTTGATTCTATTGAACTGTTTTACTACGCCACTGGTTATCATGGCGGGATGGGAAGTGATACAGCAACGTGTATCCCAATACATGGGTGCATTTCTGATCATGTCCGGCATCGTCAATGGTGTATTCGCCTCACTCGATGCCGTGTTGTTCTATACCTTCTGGGAAGCATCGCTGATCCCCATGTTCATTATTATCGGTATCTGGGGAGGGCCAAATCGTGTTTATGCCGCCATAAAATTCTTCCTGTATACCCTGATGGGTTCTTTGCTGATGTTGGTTGCCCTGATTTATCTATATCAGGCATCCGATGGAAGTTTCTCGATTGAAGATTACCATCGGTTACCATTGCCAATGACAGCGCAGATACTGATTTTTCTGGCATTTCTGATCGCTTTTGCCGTCAAGGTACCAATGTGGCCGGTGCATACCTGGCTGCCAGACGCACACGTTGAAGCGCCAACAGGAGGGTCTGTCATTCTGGCCGCTATCCTGCTCAAGCTTGGGGGATACGGATTTTTGCGTTTTTCCTTGCCAATCGCCCCGGATGCGAGCCATGAACTCGCCAATCTTATGATTGTTTTATCACTGATTGCCGTGGTTTATATTGGTCTGGTCGCGCTTATGCAACAAGACATGAAGAAACTGATTGCCTACTCTTCAGTTTCTCATATGGGTTTTGTGACGCTTGGGTTTTTTCTGTTCAACAGCTATGGTCTGGAAGGTGCCATGGTACAAATGATTTCGCATGGGTTTATTTCGGGAGCAATGTTTCTTTGTGTCGGTGTACTGTATGATCGGCTGCACTCCCGTCAGATAGCTGACTACGGTGGTGTCGTTAACAAAATGCCGGTTTTTGCCGCATTTTTTATGTTGTTTG
>JAVVEX010000031.1:0-18932 GCA_032251195.1 Nitrosomonas sp. | reverse complement strand
ACCACAAATCGTAGCGCAGATGCTGATGAAGAAAATATCTTGTAGCTGATGTTTTTTTTGTCTGTTTACTCGGGGGGCTTTAATGCTCGAAAAGTGATGGATAATTGAAGATGTTGGTTTTGCTATCATTTAAAATCAAAATGATAACGTTATTACCTTATCTAAATTCTATTTTCAAGTACTTTTAAGCGCGATTGCCCTGGTAGCGAAGGCCAATTTGATTGTACCCAGAATAACTTCTGACTATAATTCACTCCGATGCCGCATAAGCGCATCTTTTATGTAGATTTTTTATAACAGGAAACCGATATGACAAAACGTATCAGCACAATCGCTTTGATTGCAATAGTAGTTTTTTTGGGCACTTATTCCGGCGCAATACTGGCAGAAACGGGTATGGCTGTTTATTACAGTGACAAATTCCAGGGCAGAAAAACTGCCAGTGGTGATGTTTTTGATCAAAATCAGCTGACCGCCGCTCACAAGAAGTTTCCGTTTGGAACACGGATCAAGGTGACCAATCTGGAAAATGACCGTAGTGTGATCGTCAAAATAAATGACAGAATGGCCAGTAAAAACAGCAATATAATTGATATTACCCGTCGCGCTGCCAAAGAACTTGATTTTGTGAAGCAAGGCAAAACCCGCGTCAGTCTCGAAGAGGTGGATTGAGACTGGTTCCCGTTACTTTCCCTGCCATCCCTCCGACAGGTTGTTCCATGAATGATCGTGCAAACTCTGTAAAATCTCCGGCTTCGATCAACTGACGTATCGTTGCCATCAGTTGCTGATAATAATACAGATTGTGTAGTGAATTCAGACGTGCGCCCAGCATTTCGTTGGTGCGCTGCAGATGGTGCAGGTAAGCGCGGGTAAAATGCCGGCAGGTATAGCACTGACAGGTTTCATCCGGTGGCGATGTGTCCAGCCGGTAACGGCTGTTGCGTAGCTTGACCAGGCCGTGACTGGTATAAAGCCAGCCATTGCGCGCATTACGGGTGGGCAGCACGCAATCGAACATATCAATGCCTTGCGCGACTGCATGGACGATATCTGCGGGTGTGCCGACGCCCATCAGATAACGCGGTTTATCATCCGGTAACTGGGGGGCGGTGTGAACCAGAATGCGTGCCATATCTTCCTTGGGCTCTCCGACCGAAAGTCCGCCAATTGCGTATCCATCGAAACCGATATCCCGAAGACCCTGTACGGATTGGTCGCGCAATGGCTCGAACATACCGCCCTGCACAATACCAAACAATGCGTTCGGATTACCCGCATGAGCGGCTTTTGATCGCTCAGCCCAACGTAAACTGAGCTGCATCGAAGTTTGCGCGGTTGGCAGATCGGCAGGGTAGGGCGTGCATTCATCGAATACCATGACGATATCGGCATTCAACACTTGCTGAATCTGCATAGATCGTTCCGGTGTCAGAAAGCAGGCATCTCCATTGACTGGCGAGCGAAAATGCACGCCTGCTTCGCTGATTTTGCGCAGTTCTCCCAGACTGAAAACCTGGAAGCCACCGGAATCAGTCAAAATGGGACCCTGCCAACCCATGAAACCATGCAGGCCGCCATGCGCTTCGATAACGTCCAGCCCTGGCCGCAACCATAGATGGAAGGTGTTACCGAGAATAATATCGGCATGCAGCGCTACTAACTCCGCCGGCGATAATCCCTTGACAGCGCCATAGGTACCAACCGGCATGAATGCTGGTGTTTCCACCTTGCCATGGGCAAGTGTCAGCGTGCCTCTGCGAGCGCGCTGCTCGCGGTAATGCAGCTGAAAATTCATACGTTTTTCTCCAGCAGCATCGCGTCACCGTAGCTAAAAAAACGGTAACGCGCGGCAATCGCATGCTGATAGGCACCCTGAATCGTTTCAATTCCGGAGAACGCAGAGACCAGCATCAACAGAGTTGAGCGTGGCAGATGAAAATTGGTCAGTAAACGGTCAACAACCTGAAAATTGAAGCCAGGCGTAATGAAAAGACGGGTTTCTCCGCCGCCGGCCCGCAGGTCGCCATCATTGGCTTGTGCGCAAGCTTCGAGCGCGCGCAGACAGGTGGTGCCCACTGCCAGCACTTGTCCTCCTCGTGCGTGACATTGCTGAATGGTATCAATGGTCTCAGCAGAAATATGGTATCGCTCGGCATGCATTACGTGTTCCTCGATCGTTGTGGCCTTGATTGGCTGAAATGTACCCGCGCCAACATGCAGGGTGACATAAGCAATGCTGATGCCCTGTTGACGCAGGCGCGTCAGGATGACTTCATCAAAATGCAGTCCGGCAGTAGGCGCCGCCACCGCGCCATTCGCATGCGCGAACACGGTCTGATAACGATCTTCATCCATCCTGGTTGCGGCACGGTCGATATAGGGCGGCAGCGGGAGTTTGCCATGGCGTTCGAGTACATCGTCGAGCAGCCTATCCTGCGGGAAACTCAGTATATAAAGGGATTGCTGGCGCGCTTCCACCACGGCGGTGATCTCCTGTTCCAACAGTAGTATCGAGCCGGTTGGTGGCGCATGACTGGCACGAATCATCGCCAGCGCACGATTGCCATCGAGTATGCGCTCGATCATCACTTCCACCTTGCCGCCGCTTTGCTTGACTCCATGCAGGCGCGCCTTGATGACACGCGTATCATTGAGAATGAGAACATCGCCAGCGCGCATATAATCCGGGAAATGGATGAAATGATCATCCCGAATGACTGAGCTGGCAGGATTAACATAAAGCATACGGCTGGCGGAGCGTTCTTCCAGTGGAAATTGGGCAATCAGCCCGACAGGCAGATGATAATCAAACGTATCGATTTTCATGGTGGCAAGTGTGCGCGGCACACTTAATGCTTAATAGAAAAAGTGCAAACTGCGCATTATACTGAATGCTGTCCTGCTGGATGGATCGTATCGAGAATGATTCGCCATGCCGCGAGCTTCTGTATAAATGTTATGCCGGCATTTGCCGGGCTGGTTGAAGGCAGGCGAGTGCACCGAATGTGCGGCGGCAGGCAATTTCCTGGCACATGCCGCATGAAAGCCGCGTGCGCGCTGCCGCCATTGAAGAAGATATGCTGGATATGTGGATACAGCCGCAAGAAACAGGGGAAATCATTCGCAATTTGTGTGGCGATTACAATGCTGGCATCAAGACTGCCTTTGCGTTCGCAGGCTTGCAACACGTCCCACAGCGCGATCCCTGCAGTTTGCAGCGCCCGCAGGCGTTCCGCGTATGCGGCTTCCGGCAGGAATCCGAGCAACTGCGACATGATTGGCCAGAACGTATTGCGTGGATGCGCGTAATACTGGCTGGCCGTTAACGATGCCATACCCGGCATGCTGCCCAGAATCAGCGTGGCAGCATTTTTATCCACAACCGGCGGGAAACATTGTATGAGAGGAGACGACATGGAACGAAGGTCGGTTACTCTTTTCTATGTGGCTGCAAATCCATGGTATTCGGATTCTGCATCAGGCTACCGCCGGTTTCGCCGTCAACCGTTACCCATAAGTGCGGCAGTCCGAGTTGTTGCAACCATTCTTCGGCCTGCTCTTCCTTCAACATGCCGATGGTCGAGGCGCTGCCGGCAACGACACACAACTCCTCCAGCACACTGACTGCGGCGATACGTTTGACCGGCCAGCCGGTTTTGGGGTTGAGAATGTGACCGTAGCGCACACCATCGAGCGTGATGCAGCGTTCATAATCGCCGCTGCTTGCCAATCCGCCCTCATAAAGCTCAAGAGTCTGCAACATCATATCCTTATGGTCGGGATGGCGGATGCCAACCCGCCACGGATGACCATCAGCATGTGGCCCGACGATACGGACATCACCACCCAGATTGATCATGCCGTTGTGTATACCTGCTTCCCGACAAATACTGACGGCGCGATCAACGGCATATTCCTTGACCACGCCGCCAAAGTCGAGCTCCATGCCTGCAATCGAAAAGATCAGCAGGGGACTTTCCCAGCGCAGTTTTTCCCAGCCAACGCGCTGCAGGGCGGTTTCAATAACGCCATCGGCTGGTATTTTGCCTGACTTAAAGTCCCAGGCGCGACGCAAAATTCCAGACGTGATATCAAACAGGCCATCACTTTCATGATAGCAGGTCGCAGCGTAATCAAGCAGACTCGCCGTTTCCGAATCAACCCTGATTTCCCCGCCATCCATGGCAATCTGGTTGATTTTGGAAAGATAGCTGCTGCTCTGGTAGCGGGAATATCTTGCTTCCAGCCGTTTGATATCGCTGATAATCCGCCTGGAGGTGGTTTCCGCCACGCTGAAGTGATGTGCGTAAAGCTGTATGGTACATGGCGTACCCATTGCCTTGAAGGCATAATGATAAAATTTCATTGGAACAGCCAATACGGAAAGTGACAGGCGTTTTTGAATCAGGTTACGATTAAACCAGTCAGAAATGATAAGCCCATGTGGCGTTCAACGTGCCTTTGCGCTCAAGCTGAAAACCATTGAAATCCTGCCTCACTGGCTGCAACCACTCAACCGAGAAATGATTTCCGGAAAATCTGCCCTTGGGAACAGAAGCGTTGATGCCAAACCCGATGTCCCAGAATTGCCCGCCCTGGTTGCCGGGAAAATCCATCGGGCCGATACGGGCGTTGAAAGAATTAAAATCACCCTGAATCTTACCCTGATGCCTGTATTGCCCTCTGACAGAAGCAGAAAGCCATTCGGTCAAATGAGCGCCCCCCCATGTCGTTCCCTGAAAAATATCACCTAACCGGTAACCAGAGTCATTCCGGCGCTCCATGCGTTTGGTGCCGGAAAGCTGCGCGCCCCAATACCAGCGATCGGTATTTCCGGAATACGTCAGATTCGGTAGAAAATCCCATGTGCCGCTGCCCAACTGCATGTCGAAATGAATCAGCCCACCTTCAATTCTGGCGACCCGTCTGAGTTTCAGTCCGGTTTTGCCGGTAGGCGCGCTGAATCCCGCGCCCAGATGCAGGCGATGACCAGGTAACGCCACTAACCGCAAGAGCGACATCGCAATAACGTCGCCGATTGCGCCGGTATTGTGTGGTGTGCCGACATGCTCGTGCGCGCCGGGTACGGGCGGCGGGCGGTCTTCCAGTTCGCGCAGATTCATTTCCATGTCCATGAACTGTGGCATCAGCATCAGATTCAACCAGTTTGTTGGCGCATACATGATATCGAGCATGTGCATGCGCATTTCCATGTAGGCAGGCGCAAAGGTACACAGGCCGGTGCCACAGCCAGCATTGACAATCTCGCTGTCGCTGGCGTTGTTCGTGCCATGCCGTATGTCGCCAGCCTGGCGGTTGTACATGAAACGATAGCCCATCATGAAATCACCTGCCTTATCCAGCATGTGCCCGAACATGATCCCCGCTGGCAGAGGGGAGGGGTTATGCTGGTGCTGGCCAGCAGGGTCAGCTGCCGCGTTGTGATGATCATGCTGACTGCGGTTAAAACGAATAGCATCCATGTCGAGTTTGATGGCCGCGTTGGCAACATAATAATCAAAGTCGGCAAATCCGCTGGTTCCGCCACCACCAAGCTTCAGGCTGCTCGCACGTGTGTAGTACTCAAAGCCTGCCTCCAGCTCAATGCCACGCGCAAACTGCTTGTTGAGCGTCACGCCGCCGCTCAGTGCGCCAAAATCGGACAAGCGATGATCGCTTGAGAAATTTTTTGGCAACTTGTTGAAATCAAAAGTAGTAATAACTGATTCTCCGTTTCCATCATCGCTCACCTTGACGAAAGCCTGATTGGTAACCAGATAGGGGCGATAAAAATCGGCAGAACCCTGCGAGTAATAACGGATTCGTGGCGTGATGGTCCAGCCACTCGTCAGCGGCTGCACCCAGTCACTTTCAAGGGTATGGCTCTGAATGCCCCAATCGTCGAATGAGAATTTATAGTTGACATGCCAGGCGGCATCGAGTGGCTGTATATATTGAACCAGTTTGCTGCTGAATGCGAACTGGTTGCGCAGTCCAGGGCGTTGTTCGAGCAAAGCGCGTAAATTTCCGTTGAGTAACGCCTCTGGATCGGGGCTGACCCGCTCTGGGTCGATAAAAATTGTGGTGACTGCCTTGTAGGGATTTTCCAGAAATCCGCTGCTGCGGGTATAGCCAAAATCAAAAGTTGCCAGTGAATTTTTACCAAGCACTTGCGTGATTCCCAGACTGGAAGTCCAGTCGCGGCGATCCCCTTCCAATATCACCAGCTGATCGCGCACCTCAAGCCGATCGGCATAACCCAGATTAGTCACAAACCCGAGTGTATCGTGATCCAGCACTGCCGATTGCCGGCTGCTGGTGTAGCTGGCGCCCCATTTGATGCTCGTCATTTTTTGTTTGAAATCGAATTGCCCGCTCGCTCGGCCATAAACCGAATCGTAATCCCGTTCGTGTGATAGCCCGCCTCCCAGATTCAGTGTCGCCTCATCCCATTCGTACGCCAGCCCGAAATCTCCCTGTTTGCGGGTTTCAGGCGAGGCGGACGAGAGTACCAGTACCGAGCGGGGATCGACCACACGGTCGCCTTGGGCATTGATACTCACTGGATTGAGATCACGATCCAGCGTTACCGCGCCATTCACAAAAGGAGAGGCTCCCGATACAACCTCACCGGTGCTCAAGGTGCGCTCAAATGGGCGGTTACCAGCAGCAGTGGCGGCAAGTGGTATCGTACTGATCGGCGTGGCGCCGGACCAGGTGTCCTGTGTATAGGAAAACGAAAGTTTCAGCCGATCGTTGACGACAAATGTGCCATTTCCATTCAGGGTGTCCACCGTGATCGGTTTCAGGTCACTTCTGACGGCGTTAAGGTTACGCTTGCCTTCCTGATAGCGGCTATATTGAAAGCTGATGGTACCGGTGCCTGAGTCGACCGTTTGTGCTTGTGCCGGGGATGCCATGAGGCCGGGCAATACCAGCGCCGCCGATTTCAGCGCCTGTAAAACAGGGCGATCATCCGGAGATTTGAT
The DNA here is from genome assembly GCA_032251195.1 of Nitrosomonas sp. Classification (GTDB taxonomy): domain Bacteria; phylum Pseudomonadota; class Gammaproteobacteria; order Burkholderiales; family Nitrosomonadaceae; genus Nitrosomonas. Next base: position 11,940 of record JAVVEX010000031.1, on the reverse strand, counting down.
GGGTTTCTTATTCAAGGACGGGGATCAGTGCGTTTCAATAACAACCGCAGCCACCGCCACCACCATTTGAATGAGTGCTGGCACCTGCTTCCCGGCTGCCGTAATTGTGTGCGCGAATACCGACCTGCAACGGATGAGGCTCAAGCGCCATCTGTGGTTTTGCCAGATTTCCTCGCTCCCAGGGCGCAACCTGCGCACACCCCGTCAGGGTGGCGATCGTCAGCAGCAACAGCAATACGCGCCATAAAAATATGGAGTTCATCAGTTTCTAAAGAATATTAATTGGTTTCTTCCAGCAATGTTTCTACCAGCTCACGCACGGCGGCGGTGTCACCGGCGCGGAATCCACGATGAATGTGTCGGATGAAACCGCGTTTGTCGATAATATAAGTGGACGGCATGGCAATGACATCGAAATCTGCGGCACAGTGTTTCTCACGGTCAAACAGCACCGTAAAGTGTGTCGGTATCTTCTGCAGGAAGGTATCGGCATCGGCCCGTTTTTCATCGAGATTGATACCGACCACTTCCAGCCCCCGCTCATGGAAATCAGCAGCCAGTTGATTCATGAACGGGAAGGATTTAATGCAGGGCGGACACCACGAAGCCCAGAAATCAATATAGATAACCTTGCCCTGCATGGACTGCCAGCCTGACATGGCTGTGCCGTCCATATGATCCAGATCGCAGGCTGGCGGCGGGGTATTGCCTTCAAAATGCGCAAGACCGGGCGCCGCCATCATGACCAGACCGCACAGCAACAGACGCAACATCAAACCGTGGTACCGGTCACGCATCATGGTTATCCGCATTGGTGATTACTCATCATTCTGTAACAACGCCACCGCGCTTACTGGTAATGCGAGATAGTAATACTTGTGCCGGTGTGAATGCCACTCGCTGTCAAGCAGTGGAAGACAACATCTACGTCACGCCGTCCCGGCCGGGTTTTGTTGACGATCATATGATAGACACCCTCTCCGCCTTCGAGCTCGACAACCGGGCTTCCAGCCTCGTCACCCTGTGTCGTATCCGTCGCGCTGATCGCATGGCCACCCTTGAAGGCGGTGATCGTTACCTGCATGCCGTCAACAAATGGATTGGACGGGTGATCGCGAATGCTTGCCTCAAGACGATCGGTCTTGCCATTGCCGTCATTGAAACAGGCAACCGCGCCGACTGCGTTAAAGGACGGAACATTTCCCTCCGGGTCAATGGGCCCGCCGATATCATCCGCCTGCGCAACCCCAATGAATGCCAGCATAAAGACAGCCGCCAGTAAGCCCGTAGTGTGATTAACCGTGGTGTAATTGAGTGTAGACATAATGTTCTCCTCTGTGTTGTTGTGGTTTGGTGCATCGCTGATGGTAATAACAATGGTTTGACCAGATTATCAAGCGCAGGTTGATAAATAGCAATGCGACAAATTGTCGCACCATTGCAACTCTTTGTTTTAAATTTAATTATTGTAATTTTATCTGTGTACTGGCTCATTGCGGTGCAGATTCAGAGAGGTTATCCGAAAACAGGCCGATCAATTGATTGCTGAAAAATGAGAGGACATTTCTTGTACTATTGTGCGTGGGCTACAACATGAGGTAAGTCCAATTATCAGAGAGAACATCAAATGAGCTTGAAAAAATGGGATGATGAAAAATTAGCGGTAACCCGCGATGAAATAGAGGCATGGACGATTAGACACGCCAAATCTCTATGGAGCGGGAAGATGGGTATCTTGATCGGTTTGCTCGGTGCATTTGCCGTCTCGACTGGCGTGGTATTTTTGTTTTTTGATGGCTTTGATGTGATGAGCCTTGTTCTCATTATGTTAGGATCGTTGGCATGCTTTACTTGGTACAAAACCGATAAACAGCTCAAAACCAATACCAATTTTCTGACAGACATCAAGACGGAGATTACCCGGCGCACCAGAAAGCAGGAGCAGGAATCCGATCACTAAGTGGCTGTCAACCCTGGCTGATTGCAGCAAGGGCGAAGCTGGATTTTCGATCATCCGGGACAATAGCCGTTCTTTTTAACGAAAAGGATCGGAAGAGTCGGCCTGGCAAGTTCGTCCGCAGCAGATCAGTCTATTCTCAAACAGCCTCTTAGGTAATAGGTTGTTTTTTCATGCCAGTATATATTGCTAGAAGCCATGACAAACACGACAACATCTGACAATCAGCCTCCATTGCGTTCAACCCGCAATAAGCTTGGAAAGCGCCTAGGTATCTGGTTAGGCGTCATGCTGGGTTTTTTTGTGCTGTTTGGGTTGCTCGGTTACTTCTGGTTGCCCGGATTCGCCAAGGATAAGGCGGAGGAAATACTGTCGCGAGAGTTGAATCGACCGGTATCGATTCAAGCGATCGAATTCAAACCCTATACGCTTGAATTACTGATCCACGGGTTTCGTATTGGTGAAAAGTCAGTTGTAGCCGATACACTATTTTCCTTCGAGCGTTTATATATTGATCTCAGTACCGAATCCATTGTTCGGTTAGCGCCGGTGGTGACGGTGGTTACCCTGACCGGTCCACGCTTCCATCTGCGGCGGGAGAAGAGCGGGTTGCTCAACATTTCGGACTTATTCGAAAAATTTGGGCAGCAACAACCGCCTGAAGAAGTTGTTGATGACGGCGAATCACTTTTTTCGGTCAGCAATATTCAGATAATTGATGGTTATTTTGAATTTGATGATCGCGTTGCTGACAGTATTCAGCGTATTGCAGCAATCCATATCGGTATTCCGTTTCTTGCCAATTTCGAGAGTGAGCAGAGCAACTGGGTAGAACCGTATTTCAATGCCCTGGTCAATGATGCGCCGTTCGCATTGGCAGGCAAGGCACGCCCATTTATGGATGACCGTGAAGCGAACCTCACGCTGACGCTTGATGATATCGATTTAACCGCCATCACAGGCTACGTGCCGTTGCCACCCGGTATCCACCTGCTTTCAGGCTATCTGAACAGCGATCTGCAACTCATGTTTTTGCAGCCTACAGGAGCGGCACCCAGAATCGAGTTATCGGGGAATCTTGTCCTCAAGCAACTGGCGGTTGAGAATATGGCGGTTGCATCGCCTTATGACGTCAAGCTGGCGCGGCTGGATGTGCGCTTGCAGGCCGTTCATCTTGCTGCTGAACCTGTTTCAAAACTGGCATTGACCCTTGCCGATCTTTCGCTGACAGCGCAGGACACCTCGCAATCCGTATTGCAGTTGCCAGCGCTCAGCATTGGTGAAATTGGCATCAACCGATCAATGCAGGAAATCGAAGTGGACAATATCACGCTGACACATTTGTCTGCGTCCTTGCAGAGGCTCAAGTCTGGCGTGCTCGACTGGCAACTGTTTTTCGAATCGGTTCCTTACGTGGCTGGTGCGCGACGAACGGAGCCGTCCGATCATCAGACGCCGAAATCAATCGCAGCTTCGACGCCCATTCCAGCCAGTAAACCCGTTATTGTCAAAGTTATTCCGCTGCCTATGGTTAAACCGGATTACGTTGCAACCATGCCAACGCCTCCTATGGTTAAACCAGATTACGTGGCAACCGTGCCGACCGTCATCATACCCGTGCCCGCACGCAAACCGGATGCTACGTCAGCAATAGCTTCCACTGCCATCGGTGTTGTACCAGATAAGCCTGATGACAAATGGAAAGTCACTATCGGCCAGATAAATCTGGTTGATGCTGGTGTACGCTTTGAGGATCTCACATTGCCCAAAGTGGTTCCGATGATAACCGAGCGGGTGAACCTGACGCTCGACCATGTTGATCTGACCGGATCAAAACCACTGACATTGGCGTTCGAGGCCATTGTCAATCAGCGTGGACACATTGATATTCAGGGATCGTTTGCCTGGAATCCCTTGCTGACAACGATGACACTTGACTTTAAAAATATTGATCTTGTCTCATTGCAAGGCTGGGCGGAGGATCAACACCACACCTTGCTGACGAAAGGTGATTTTTCCTTTCAGGGCAATATCAACGCTCAGGCCAATAAAGATGATCCGATTGGCATAACCGTTGATGGCGCGGCACAACTGGCAGATTTCAATGTGCTGGACAAGAGAAACTCGGCAGAATTGCTGCGCTGGAAGTCGATTGATTTTTCAGCTATCCATTTCGATAGCGCTACGCTGCACACTGATATTGAAACGATTGCATTAAATGATTTTTTTGCCCGCCTGTTACTGACGCCGTCAGGCAAGCTCAATCTCGGCGATATTGTGCGTCAGGATGAAACCAGCCAAACTGATCCCGCCGAGACAACTGCTGCAATGCCATCGCCGGCTCCCGCAGCTGAAACTGGCGAATTACCGATTCGCATTGATCGGATTAGTCTGCGCAACGGCAATATCAACTTTACCGATCAATTCATCCGGCCAAATTACCGCGCTAACCTGACGGGGCTGAAAGGCCAGATTGGCCCGGTACATTCCGGTAAGATCACCACTATTGATATTCTTGGTGCAGTTGATCGTTCCGCGCCACTGGCTATCAAGGGGAAAGGCGATTTTCTCGGTAACCGTTTTTTTCTGGATCTGACAGCAACCGCCAAAGGGATTGACATGCCATCGTTTAGTCCCTACTCAGGCAAGTATGTCGGCTATGCCATCAAGAAAGGCAAACTCTCGGTGGATGTCAATTACCATGTCGAAAATGAGCAACTCAGCGCACAAAACGAGATTTTTCTTGATCAGTTGACGCTTGGAGACAAGGTCGATAGTCCGGATGCGGTTTCGTTACCGCTGAATCTGGCAATTTCCTTGTTGCAGAACCGGCGTGGAGAAATTAATCTGCATCTTCCCCTCAGCGGTTCGATCAACGACCCCCAGTTCAGTATTGGCGGCATTATCTGGGAAGCTTTCATTAACATTCTGACCAAGGCAGCAACTGCTCCTTTCGCCCTGCTGGGGTCACTGCTGGGTGATGGCGAATCGTTATCCGAGCTTGGCTTCTCTCCTGGTCATGCCGTCCTGGAAGAAGATGCGCTGCAACAGTTGCAGTCACTCTCGCAAATCCTGCAGGATCGTCCCGGACTCAATCTCGAAATTACCGGGTTGGCGGATCCGGTTTATGATCACGACGAGCTCAAGCGTGCTTTACTCAAACAAAGGGTCAGAAACCGGAAAGTAACCGAGACCGCGAAAAAAGGACAGGCAAGCGATGCGACTGATGGATCAGAGCTTAGCGATGACGACTATGCCCGCTATCTGGAAGCTATTTATGAAGATGAAACCTTTGAGAAGCCGAAAAATTTTATTGGATTGACCAAAAGCCTGCCTGTCGCGGAAATGGAAGAGCTGATTCTGATGCACACCGAGATCAGTGAAGATGATTTACGCACACTTGCCGAGCAACGCGCCAACGCTGCGTATGTGTGGCTGGTCGAACAAGGAAAGATTTCCAACGAACGTATTTTTCTGCTAAGCAGCAACATTGAGGCATCTGAAAATAGCAGGCAACAGAATAATCGAGTCCAGTTTTCGGTACGGTAATGCACGGCCATACCGGAATAGCATTTGACCAGATCTTATTTCAAAAGGCAGCAGAGTATCAAGGCACTGGCGGACGCCACGAGGACACCGATTATTTCTTGCAACCTGGAAATTTGTTCAGACTGATGAACGGTGAAAAACAGCAGCTTTTATTTGACAGGCCCACCTGTAGAAAAGGTCTTGTTATATAACAACAGCGCATTTTTATGGTGGTATGGCCTCATCCTGCTGATGATCGCGATGATCATGCCACCCATTGCGCAATCACAGCTTTATCACGCATTCGCCGACCAGCGCGGTTTTCTGGGAATACCCAACTTTGGAGATGTCGTATCCAATCTTCCATTTCTGCTGATCGGCGCGACAGGCATCATTTTTCTTCAGCATGATAAGTGGTATGGTCGGAAGAAAGACCTGACCGGTAGCCGTTCCGCATATCAACTGGTATTTCTCAGCACCGTGCTGGCTTTTCCGAGTTCTGCCTATTACCACTGGGCACCGAATAATACCAGTCTGCTATTGGACAGGCTGCCGATTGCCATCGGCATGATGGCCTTGCTCGCGGCCGTGCTGCTCGAACGCATTTCCCTTAGACGGCCAAATCTGCTGCTAACTGCGTTCGTGTCGCTCGGCGCGGCAAGCGTGGTGTACTGGTACTGGAGCGAACAGAACGGCGCGGGTAATCTCAATTTCTATATCACTGTTCAGTTTGGCGCATTGCTGTTGGTTGCTCTGCTGGCACGATTCTATCCGTCTCGCCACAGCCGTGCGCACGATTTGTATGGCGTACTGGGATGGTATGGTCTTGCCAAAATTGCCGAAATGCTCGATGAACCCATCTACTAGATCAATGGAATGGTAAGTGGCCATACGCTCAAACACCTGCTGGCTGCGATGGGTGTCTATTGGCTATTAAGAATGCTCAGACTGCGTGCGGATAGCTGGAAAGGTGCATGATAATTAAAGGGACTCATGAAAATCCATATGCTCTCGTTTCGCCCATTGAGTTTTAGAGTTCAACTGCAGCGAAAGACATTCTGACGCATAGGGTATGATGCGAAAACTCGCGCAGTTAGCGATGGGATTTGATAACCTGCTCGGCGACCGGTGAATCTGTTTCGCAAAATGCAGAACGTCGGCGTTGGCGACACGGTAGCTACCTACGAACCGATCCGTAAATTGACAGTCGATTTGATGGCCCGGATCGTATTGATAAATAATATTTTATCAATTGGTTACATGATATTGCTGGCGGAGAGGGTGGGATTCGAACCCACGTGCCGGGAAAACCCGACCATCTGATTTCGAGTCAGCGCCGTTATGGCCACTTCGGTACCTCTCCGTGCGTGTCAACAGACAACATAAGCGTGTGCATTTTACCAGCTTTCGGCTGGATTGATTCACCGGACGAAACCAGAGATGAACTTGGAGCAAGTTGATGAAAGTCGTACCATTAAAAATTTCGGATGTTTATCTGATTGAACCACGTGTCTTTGGAGATGAGCGCGGTTTTTTTTTCGAAAGCTATAACCAGCGCCAGTTTACGGCCGGAATCAACCGCTCTGTAAATTTTGTACAGGCTAATCATTCTCGCTCGATCAAAGGTGTGCTGCGTGGGCTGCATTATCAGATCAAGCAACCGCAAGGCAAGCTGGTACGGGTGGTAGTGGGTGAGGTATTTGACGTGGCTGTCGATCTGCGCCGATATTCACCGACATTCGGGCAATGGGTGGGGGATATCCTGAGTGCGGATAACAAAAAACAGCTTTGGATTCCAGATGGGTTCGCGCATGGTTTTATCGTTCTCTCCGAATTTGCGGAATTTTTATATCAGACGACTGATTACTGGGCGCCGGAACACGAGCGCTGCATCTTGTGGAACGATCCAACGCTGGCCATAGACTGGCCAGTTGAATTCAAGCCGGTGCTTTCGGCAAAAGATGCGCAGGGTAAATTGTTCGCAGAAGCCGAAGTGTATGAAGCTGAAATCTGAGTTGTTGAGAGTGAACGGCTGATGGCCAGGGCCAAGGCATATTACACCTGTAGTGCTTGTGGGGGGCAGACGTCAAAATGGCAAGGGCAATGTCCGCATTGCCAGGAATGGAACACGCTGATAGAGGAAGTTGCTGACCGAAACGTTTCCCGGTTTGTAATGGATGCGGCAGCAGGCCAGATACTCAATCTGAGCAAAATAGAAACAGAAGACGTCCCACGTTTTTCCACTGGCATGGCCGAGTTCGACCGTGTTCTTGGTGGTGGCCTGGTGCAGGGGAGCGTGGTATTGCTGGGGGGGGATCCTGGTATCGGTAAATCCACGTTGCTGCTGCAAGCCTTGTCGCGCATGTCGGCACACCAGCCGGCACTATACGTCAGCGGCGAGGAATCCGCCCAGCAGGTTGCGCTGCGCGCGCGACGCCTGTCGCTGAATGTGGCAGCTGTCAATTTGCTTGCCGAGATTCAGCTCGAAGTCATTATAACGACGTTGACACGGCATCCGGCACGCATTGCGGTCATCGATTCGATCCAGACCATCTATACCGATAGCTTGCAGGCTGCGCCCGGTTCAGTAGCGCAGGTGCGGGAATGCGCTGCTTGCCTGACTCGCTTTGCCAAGGCTAGTGGCACGTGCATTATTCTGGTCGGCCACGTCACCAAGGAAGGAACACTGGCAGGGCCTCGTGTGTTGGAGCATATGGTGGATACCGTGCTTTATTTTGAAGGAGATACACATTCCGCTTTTCGATTGATTCGCGCTTTCAAGAATCGCTTCGGCGCGGTGAATGAGCTGGGTGTATTCGCCATGACCGAAAAAGGATTGCGCGAGGTTAACAATCCCTCCGCGCTTTTTCTTTCTCATCACAGCGGCCCGGTACCGGGTACTTGCGTCATGGTGACACAGGAAGGCACCCGTCCGCTGCTGGTGGAGATCCAGGCGTTGGTCGACGAATCACATGCGCCCAACCCCAGGCGTCTGAGTGTGGGACTGGAGCAGAATCGATTGGCCATGCTGCTGGCAGTATTAAATCGTCATACCGGTATGGCATGCTTTGATCAGGATATTTTCATCAATGCGGTTGGCGGGGTAAAAATTAGCGAACCAGGCGCGGATCTTGCTGTATTGCTGGCGATTGTTTCTTCTTTGAAAAACCGCGCATTGCCAGCAAAACTGGTGGTGTTTGGTGAAATAGGGTTGGCCGGGGAGATCCGGCCGGTACAGCGCGGGCAAGAGCGGCTCAAGGAAGCAGCCAAGCTGGGATTTACCCGTGCCATTATTCCAAAGGCAAATCAGTCCAGACTGTCAATTGACGGGATCGAAGTGATCGCGGTAGAGCGAATTGAGGAAGCAGTCAATTATATGCGTACCTTTTCGTAATTCTTCGTGCAACACCGGAACTTGCGTTGCCCGCCAGTGTTTGACACGGCGCAGCAAGCTTCTGAGCAACTTCTCCGGGTATTGGCCGGGATATCGGTCATCCAGGCAAGTTCTTTCTCCTTGTATAGGGAAGAACTCATACTGATACTTTCACTCAACCGGTCAAGATAGTTGTCGTCTAATACTACAATTCAACCGGGGTTTTGGCTTCAGGACACAGCCCATTTCCAGTTTTTGATTTCCGGCATATCTTCACCGTAACGATTGATGTATTCACGATGCTCGACCAGTTTATCACGCATGATTGCCGGAGATAAGCCGCTTTGTAGCCCAGCTGAGGAACGCGGTCGATGACATCGTCAACCAAGTGGAAACGGTCCAGATCGTTGCGCACCGCCATATCAAACGGTGTGGTGGTGGTGGTGCCCTCTTCCTTGTAGCCGCGCACATGCAGGTTGCGGTGGTTGGTGCGACGGTAGGTCAAGCGATGGATCAGCCAGGGATAGCCGTGGTAAGCGAATATAATCGGCTTGTCGGTAGTGAAGAGTGTATCGAATTCCTTGTCGGTTAGGCCCTGTGGATGCTCTCGCTCATGCTGAAGAGTCATCAGATCGACCACGTTGATAACGCGCACTTTGAGTGCGGGCATGTGCTCGCGCAGAATCTGGACCGCAGCCAGGGCTTCGATCGTGGGCACATCACCGGCGCAGGCGATGATAACATCCGGCTCACCGGTCTGGTCATTGCTGGCCCAGCTCCATACGCTGATCCCGGCCGTGCAGTGTTTGATCGCGGCATCCATATCCAGCCATTGGAGTTGGGGTTGCTTTCCAGCCACGATGACATTGACGAAATCGTGGCTGCGCAGGCATTTGTCGGTGATGCACAACAGGCAATTGGCATCGGGTGGCAGGTATACGCGAATGGTATCGGCCTTTTTGTTGATGACGTGGTCAATGAATCCCGGATCCTGGTGCGAGAAGCCGTTGTGATCCTGTCGCAGACATGCGAGGTCAGCAGGTAGTTGAGTGAAGCGATAGGTCTGCGCCACGGGATCTCCTTACTGACTTTGAGCCATTTGGCATGCTGGTTGAACATCGAATCAACGATGTGAATGAAGGCTTCATAACAGGAAAACAGGCCATGCCGTCCGGTCAGTAGATAGCCTTCCAGCCAACCCTGACAAGTGTGCTCGCTCAGGATCTCCATCACCCGGCCGTCCGGTGCCAGATTCTCATCTTCGGGCAGGGTTTCCGCGAGCCAGGTCTTGGGTGTGACTTCGAATAAGTATCCCAGCCGGTTGGAGGCTGTTTCATCCGGCCCGAAGACCCGGAAATTACTGGCTTCCAGATTCAAGCGCATGAAGCCCCCCATAATACGGGTCGATTCGGCTATGGTTTGTCCGGGTTGCGTGACGCTGACTGCATATTCGCGAAAATCCGGCATGCGTAGCTGTTTCAGTAGTAACCCGCCGTTGGCATGCGGATTGGCGCCCATGCACCGATTGGCGGCCGGTGCGAGTGCCTGTAATGCTTCGACCAGTTTTCCTTCCGCATCGAAGAGTTCTTCCGGCCGGTAGCTTTTGAGCCAGGCCTCAAGTTGCTGAATGCGTTCTGGTTTCTTTGTCAGGTCTGAAAGCGGTACCTGGTGGGAACGCCAGCTGCCTTCCATCTTGAGGCCGTCGACTTCTTTGGGGCCGGTCCACCCTTTCGGGGTGCGCAGGATAATCATCGGCCAACGTGGCCGCTGTGTGACGCCATTGAGACGGGCCTGTGTCTGAATGGATTGGATTTCCGAGAGCACTTGATCCAGCGTGCCGGCCATGAGCTGGTGCATCTCGAGCGGGTCTTCTCCCTCGACGAAATAAGGTTGGTAGCCGTAACCATGAAACAGCTGCTGCAATTCATCACGGCTGATGCGCGCCAGAATGGTGGGGTTGGCAATTTTATAGCCGTTTAAATGCAGGATGGGCAGCACTGCGCCATCGTTGGCTGGGTTGAGAAATTTGTTGGAGTGCCAGGCTGTTGCCAGTGGACCGGTTTCAGCTTCACCATCGCCGACAACGCAGGCAGCGATCAAATCCGGATTGTCGAATACCGTGCCGTATGCATGGGATAACGCATAGCCGAGCTCGCCGCCTTCATGAATCGACCCCGGGATTTCCGGTGTAGCATGACTGCCGATGCCGCCCGGGAATGAGAACTGACGGAACAGATGTTGCATGCCCCGGACATCCTGGGAAATATCCGGATAAAGTTCGGAATAGGTACCTTCAAGATAAGTGTTGGCGACAAGTGCGGGGCCACCGTGACCTGGGCCAGCGACATAGAGCATGTTTAGGTCGTCGCGCTTGATGATGTGGTTGAACGAAGCCGCTATCGCGGAGACTCCCCCCTCAGCGGCCAGTTTTAATAACATAATTCATCCTCACCCGAAAGGGATCTCTTTGTACTTTATCATGAGGATGAATCGTCATGACATCAGAATTTCCAGCGCATTTTGCGAGCAATTATCAATGTCTGCTCAATCGTTTGAAGTTGCACGGGATGCAACCAAAAACCATCGCACTGTATTCACACGGTGTACGTCGAGCCGGGGAATATTTTGATTATCGGATTGATGATTTGACCCGGCTTCAGTTGACCGATTATTTCGTGCATATCGTCGATTCGCTCTCCTGGAGTTCGCTCAAGCATGACCTGTATGGGCTGAAGTTTTATTACGCCCAGGTATTGAATAAGCCCTGGCCGGGCGCAGAGTTGGTCAAACCGCCCACGTCACACACGCTGCCGGATCAGCCTGGGGTTACGGCTGGGCGAAGGGTTGCGTTTGCAAGCCGGGGACATTGATGCGGACCGGATGCGGGTGCAAGTGCGAAACGCCAAAGGCAATCGGAACCGCTTTGTCCCATTGCCGGAGAACACCTTGCAGATATTGCGCCGTTTCTGGCAGACCCATCGTAACCCCGCATTGCGCTTCCCCAACCGTAAGCGCGGACTCAAACAAGCCCACCTTGCCACCACCCCGCTGGATCGTGGTGGCATCCAGACCACCTTGCGCC
>JAVVEX010000030.1:0-19468 GCA_032251195.1 Nitrosomonas sp. | reverse complement strand
AACAAGCAATTTTGCCAATTTTATGGTTCATAACATACTGTTTTAATGAATAATAAATTTAAGCCCGATTGCCCTGGGGATGAGTCGACGAGATTCCGGCAAATTCAGGTTCCGTTTCCGCCCAGTGCACCAGCAACAGTTGCAGACGGGTCTCACCGTTGTATTCGTTGACCTGCAGGTGATATACCGCCTGAATGGTTGTTGGCAAGGAATCCGCATGAAAAAAAAGCATCGCGTCATGTACCTGCCGGGTTCCTGGTTTTCTTAGTTTCAGTTTTAAATGTTTCTCTCCAACGACGCGTTGGTTTTCAACCTGAAAACAGCCATTGAAGGCGGGTTCGGAAAACCCCTGTCCCCAGGCATGCTGCGCCAGACTGCGCGCCAGTGCCAGCGTCATTTCATCCGGGTCCAGCTCCCCATCGGTTTCAATGATGCGTACCAGATCGGCCGGCGTCAACCAGTCCCGCGCAACCTGCTCGAACCCGGCCCTGAAGCGTTCAAAATTTTGTTCCGCCAGCGTCAGTCCGGCCGCCATCGCATGCCCACCGAATTTGAACAGCAAGCCAGGATGGCGTTTGGCGATCAGATCGAGCGCATCACGCAGATTAAACCCTGGAATTGATCTACCTGAACCTTTGATTTCACCGGCATTTCCTCGCGCAAAAACCAGCACAGGCAGGTGAAGTTGATCCTTGAGGCGCGAAGCAATCAAACCAATGACACCCTGATGCCAATCCGGATGATACAGACACAGACTATAGCCCGGCTGCCGATTCTCGTCCTCCGAAGCAGCCGCTATTTGTTGCAAATCAATGACCGCCAGCTTGCCCAGCGCCTCCTCGCGCATATCCGCTTCGATCTCGCGGCGCTGCTGATTCAAATGATCCAGTTGTTCTGCAAGCCGCATCGCGGTGGCGTCATCTGTTGCCATCAGGCATTCTATGCCCTGCGACATATCTTCCAACCTGCCTGCGGCATTCAATCTGGGTGCCAGCATGAAGCCAAGCTCATACGTCGTAACACGTGCCAAGTCGCGTTTGGCGATCTGGAACAGCGCGCGGATACCCGGACAGCACTGACCTTTGCGAATACGCCGCAATCCCTGCTGCACCAGAATCTGATTGACGCCGTTGAGCCGGACAACATCGGCAACCGTACCAAGCGCAACCAAATCCAGCAAATCGGCCAAATTCGGTTCTTTGCCAGCCGAGGCAAACTGTCCTCGGCTGCGTAATTCAGCACGCAACGCGAGCATGACGTAAAAAATCACGCCAACCCCAGCAAGCTGTTTGTCGGGAAAATCACAACCAGGCTGGTTAGGGTTGACAATTACCGCCGCCTCCGGCAAGTAGTCTCCCGGCAGGTGATGATCGGTAATATAGACGTCCATCCCCATCTCTCTGGCGGTTTCAGTCCCTTCTATACTGGCAATGCCGTTATCGACCGTGATCAGAATATCCGGCCGACACGCCTGATTTGCCGCCAATCGCACGATTTCAGGCGTCAACCCATAGCCATATTCAAAACGATTGGGAACCATGTAATCAACCACTGCGCCAAACTGTCGCAAGGCGCTCAGCGCCACTGCGCAGGCAGTTGCGCCATCGGCATCGTAATCGGCAACAATAAGAAGGCGCTTCCTTGCGGCAATGGCATCCGCAAGCAACTGGGCAATGTGCTGACTGTTTTTCAACCGGGTAAATGGCGTTATTCTCGCCAGCGTGGTATCGAGCTCAACCGGATCGCCAATTCCACGAGCTGCCAGCACGCGCGCCAGCACGGACGATAAGCCATGCGCCCGCAACGCGGCAAAAGCCTGTGCAGAAAATTTACGAACGACGATACTAACCATAGTGCCGATATTTTAACATCGGACTCCGCTGGAGCAGGTTAAACCACCGGGTGAAGCAAAGGCTGTAAACGTTGATTACCAGGCAACCATACAAAACAGAAAACACCTGAAACGGAAATATTTGGCAGGAATTATGGATGAGCGCCACTTTTATCGGATACGGATCAGACAGTCAGTCCTTTGGGATTGTAAAGCTCGACCTGTCCGCCCGCGCTGCGCAATGCCTGCAAGGATTGCCTGGTTTGTCGCAGCCATTGGGCGAGAATATTTTCATTGGTATGATTCAACTGTCTGGCCTGCTGGAGCAAGGTCTGGCACTGCTGGACAACGTTGGCCACGGCAGTTTGCGTTGACGACAACCGGGTATCCGCACCCGGCGCGCTGACTGACAAAACACGAGCAGCCAGCAACTCACTGCGCTGCTCGCGTAATTGCAACAGTTGATTCACGACCGATATTTTTTCTGTGCTTAACAAGGCGAGCGCTTCGATGTTGCCAGCGATCAGCGCTGCCTGTTCGCGCTTGAGGAGTGTTACAAAGGTTTCAGCACTCTGCAGTTCAAGCTGCAGAATATCATTTAAGCCTTCTGCTTTCATTGTGGGTCAATAACGAATATCACTTGTTCGATACTTCATTCCTGGCCAGAATCAGCTCTCTAACCGATTCGAGCAGACGGTCGGCCACGACCTCGGGATTAACCTTGAAACGCCCCTCGCTGATGGCAAGTTTTATTTCCGAGATTTTAGCCATATCAACTACTTCGCTGCTATTGCTGAGCGCTTGCGCAAACGTAGCATTCGTGCCGATATGTACGTTGGCATCCGCCTTGGCAGGCGATTGCTTGACCGGAGCGGCACCATCCGCTTTTTTGGGTTCACTGCCAGAGATGATACCCATGCGGTCTCGAATTGTATGATTGATTTTCAAGGTCGTATTCCTTTTTGTAAAAAATGCCAGAGTAATGCGCCGCTTTAATGCAATGCTCAACGGCAACTGATTACAGAACTTTAGGGTGATACTTGTTTTTTCAAAAATAATACTACGGATAGCAGATCCTTGAACGGCAGTTTTTTCAGCTGGCTGCCGACTGAAATATCAATCCCGCATGTTCCCGCATTTTATGAAAGCGGATGGCAGGCCAGTTCTCTTCAGCCACACTGATTTCGGCGGCAAAGGTTGCAAGAAAAGTGGGAGCGCCCACCGCATCGTAGGCAATGCGATAATCGTTGGCAGTGATGAAGCGTTGTAATTCACGTGGATCATCGGCAGCAATCCATCGTGCAAGCTGGTATTTTACCGGCATGATGCGTGCCGCCACGCCATACTCATGTTCCAGGCGGTGCGCCACCACTTCAAATTGCAGCGCACCCACCGCGCCGAGCAGCAACATGCTGCCGATATGTGGACGAAATACCTGGATCGCACCTTCCTCACCAAGCTGAGTAAGCCCCAGATTGAGTTGCTTGCTGCGTAAAGGATCAGCAATTTCAACCGTTCTGAAGATTTCCGGTGCAAAAAACGGCAGGCCGGTAAATTGCAGATTATCGCCTTCCGTTAATGTGTCAGCCAGTTGCAGCGTGCCATGATTGGGAATGCCGATGATGTCACCGGCAAACGCCGTCTCCAGCACTTCACGTCGCTGCGAGAGAAAGGATACTACCGTATTGGTGCGCACATCCTTCCCGCTGCGCACCACTTTGAGAGTCATACCACGCTTGAATTCTCCTGAACAAATGCGCACAAAGGCGATACGGTCACGATGCGCAGGATTCATATTTGCCTGAATCTTGAATACCAGTCCAGAAAATTTTTGTTCGGTCGGAAACACTTCACGCTGAATCGCACGGCGCGAGCCAGGAGACGGCGCAAGGTCAACGAGTGTATCCAGCACTTCCTGCACACCAAAATTATTAATAGCGGATCCGAAAAAAACAGGTGTTTGCTGCCCGCCGAGAAATTCATTGTGATCAAATTCCGGAGAAACATCCTGCAGTAACTTGATTTCTTGCCAGGCTTGATTCAGTCCAAGATCGAAGCGTTTCTGCGCGGCAGGGCTTTCCAGGTCGGTCACAATTTCAATTTTTTCCTGACCGGCGCGATCTTCTCCTGGACGAAAAACCCGCATATGTCGTTCTCTCAGGTCATAAACACCATGAAACAGCTTGCCCATGCCAACCGGCCAGGTAAAGGGAATGGTTTCCATACCCAGCGTGCGTTCGATCTCGTTCATCAAATCAAATGGCTCCCGCACTTCCCGGTCCATTTTATTGATGAAGGTAATAATCGGTGTATTACGCGCACGACAAACCTCCAACAGGCGCATGGTCTGTGCCTCGACGCCATTGGCAGCATCAATCACCATCAAGGCCGCATCCACAGCGGTCAACACTCGATAGGTATCTTCCGAAAAATCCTGGTGACCAGGGGTATCCAGTAGGTTGATCACGCAGTTACGATACTCCATTTGCATGACCGAGCTTGCCACTGAAATACCGCGCTGCTTTTCGATCTCCATCCAGTCGGAAGTAGCATGACGACTTGCCTTGCGCGCTTTGACGCTACCTGCAACATGAATCGCGCCAGCATATAACAGCAGTTTTTCCGTTAGGGTAGTTTTGCCGGCATCCGGATGGGAAATAATGGCGAACGTGCGACGACGCTTCACCTCATGTTCTATCGACATGGCTGATCCTGAAATTTTCAAAAATCCGAATTATAGAGATGACAGCAGGTTGTGTGTGCAGAACCAAAGCGACTGACTGGTGGATAAATATCACGGCAGATTGGCATGACATGGGGACAGCGTGGATGAAAGTGGCAACCAGTCGGGGTGTTTGCTGGCGACGGTGGCTCTCCCTGCAGTCGAATAACCTCGCGCCGGGCATCTGGCTCAATGACGGGAATAGCCGATAATAATGCCTGTGTGTAGGGGTGTCTGGGATGATCGAGCACTTCCTGCGTGGGCCCGCTTTCCACAATCCTGCCCAGATACATCACCGCCATTTCATCGGCAAGGTAATCCACGACGGTAATATTGTGGGTAATAAACAGATAGGCCAACCCGCGTTCGTATTGCAAGAATTTCAACAGATTCAGAATCTGCGCCTGTACGGAAACATCAAGCGCGCTGGTTGGTTCATCACAGATCAATAACTGCGGATTGACTGCCAATGCACGCGCAATGGCAATTCGCTGGCGCTGTCCGCCGGAAAATTCATGCGGATAACGCCATTTGACGTCCGCTGGCAGGCCAACCTGTTGTAGCAAGGCATCAATTTCCGCATATTGTGCGGAGATATCCTTCTCCTTCTGCCCGGATTGCTCTGGCCGGAGCGCGCTCATACCTTCCTCGATGATTTCGGCAATGCGCATCCGTGGATTAAGCGAGGAATAGGGATCCTGAAAAACAATCTGAAAAAGCGCCCTTCTGGCCAGCAGTTGTTTGCGTGTTAGCTGGCCAAGTGCCTCGCCGTGCAGACGGATATCGCCTGCCGTCGTTTGGACAAGCTGCATGATACCTTTGCCAACCGTGGTTTTACCGCAACCCGACTCGCCCACCAGTGCAAGTGTTCTACCAGGCGCAATCCTGAGCGAGACGCCATCGACTGCCTTGACATAACCGACAACCCGTTTCAGCAATCCGCGACGGATTGGAAAATATATTTTCAGATCATGCACTGTCAGCAACGCATCCCGGTGGTCTGAATCGCCATGCAGGGAATGCGCGGCAGCGCTTGCTGGCGACGCTTCTACTGGTTTTTCCTGCGAAGCATTCTGGGTAGCATACAAATGACAGCGAACCTGATGCCCTGACGCAATGTTCACCCAGGGCGGGATGGTGGTATGACACAGCGACCAGGACTGCTCGCAACGGTCAGCGAAACGACAGCCGATAAATGATTTGGACAGTGGCGGCACCTCTCCGCCAATGGCCGCCAATGCTTGACCGCGTTTCTGGCGCGAAGGCAGTGCAGCGAATAATTTTTGTGAGTAGGGATGAGCAGGTTGCTGGAAAAATTTTTCACGACTAGTGTACTCAACCATTTCGCCAGCGTACATTACGCCGATCTGGTGCGCCATTTCAGCCACCACGCCCAGATCGTGGGTGATCAGCAGAATCGCCATTCCGGTCTGCTGCTGCAGTACCCGCATAAGATCAAGCACCTGCGCCTGAATGGTCACATCCAGTGCCGTAGTCGGCTCATCGGCGATCAGTAGCTCAGGCCGTGCTGCCAGCGCCATGGCAATCATGACACGTTGTTTCATGCCCCCGGAAAACTGGAAGGGATATTCTTTCAGTCGTTGCTCTGGGTCCGGTATGCCGACATCCTGCAGCAGTTCGATCATGCGTAATTGCGCTGCCGGTTTGTCCATCGACGTGTGCCGCTGCAAAACTTCCGCAATTTGCGCGCCCACTGTCATAACTGGATTGAGACTGAGCATGGGTTCCTGGAAGATCATGGCAAGACGATTGCCACGCAGCTCACGCATCGCCGATTCGGGCAATGCCAGTAAATCCTGCTCATTCAAACGAATACTGCCTTGTGTAATCTCTCCGGCATCCGGCAGCAGGCGCATGATAGACAAGGCCGTCATGGACTTGCCACAACCGGACTCGCCCAGCAGCGCGAAAGTTTGTCCACGCTCGATTTCCAGGGACAAACCATCTACCGCATAAACAGCGCGTTCGCCAACGCGCAGACGTGTGGTGAGGCCATTGATGACCAGCAATGCTTTCGTCATGTACGGCTATTCACTGTGGATGAGACAAGGTTTTTACCGGTACTTTTTGGCTCGGCGTCCGGCTGATCGCTTTCGTCGTGGTTCATTTGCAGGGTTTTGACACGCGGATTAAACGCATTCTGTACCGCATCGGCAAATAAATTGGCGCTCAGCACCAATGCAAACATGAATACAAATGCAGCGAAAAGCGTCCACCATACCATGGGTTCACGCGCCATTTCCAGCCGGGAGGCATTGATCATGGTGCCAAAGCTGATCATGGATGGATCGACCCCCACACCAACGTAGGACAATACCGCTTCCGCCAGCACCAGCCCGCTAAAATCCATGACGGTGACGATCAACACAATATGCATGACATTCGGCAAAATATGGCGACTGATGATACGCCAGTGGGAAACGCCAAAAGCATGCGCTGCCTGAATATATTCCATTTCCCGTAATTTCAGGGTTTCCCCTCGCAATAATCGACACAGCCCCGTCCAGCTGGTAATTCCCAGAATGATGCACAAAAACAAAAGCCGCAGATCGGCACGAGCAGCAACCGTCTCAAACATATCCGCATGCGTTTCGATATAAACCTGCATCATGAGCACGGCGGCGGCAATCAGCAATACGCTTGGAATGGAACTGAGCGTTGTATAAGTGTATTGAATGATATCGTCGGCGAGGCCACGGAAATAACCGGCAGCAATGCCGAGCAGCAGCGCGAATGGCAGCATGATCAGCGTCGTCAGGGTACCAATGACTAGGCCGACGCGAATACTTTTAAGCGCATGGTAAAGCACATCCTGGCCAACCTTGTCCGTGCCGAACACATGGTAATGAGAGGCAAGTGCCGTCATTGCCCCGCTTAACATCAAAATCAGCGCAAGCGTTAACAGAATGGCTTTCCACGGAACTTCTGTCGTTCTCCGCCATACCGCCCGATACATCAGCGCAAATGCAATCGCGCGACGTCGCGCCAGCCGGTTAATCAGCATCAGCATAACAATTGCCCACAGCAACAGTCCACCGCCGACACCCAGCAGCGCCCGTAACCTGATGTCCGCCATCCGCTCTGATTCCGGATCCTGCAGATGCGAACCGCCGTAAACCAGCCGTGGAAATTCCCTGATCTGATCACCATCGGTTATTTCGATGGTCTCTTTGGCATAGAGATAGGCTGACAGTGGCGCTGAATAGGTTTTTTCCACCTGCTCGCGCAATGGTTTCAACCATACATCCAGCAGGCTGAATACTTCAGTACTGTATATTTTCTCTTCGCCTTGACGGAGAGAATCTGGCAGCAGCGGGCGGAAATGAACGGTATCGAGCAAGCCGATCATAATGAGAGTCAACAGTACCGTCAGCGCCGACATCCCGCTGGCGCTGTGCGCCACCCGACGCCAGGGTGCCAGCAGATGTGCGTGCCGCCGGACATACATCGCAAAAAAGATACCGACGACCACCAACAGGTAAACCAGCGCATCAGTCCAGAGCAAGACGGGAATAAAAGGCATTGCAAATGAGATTCAATTGTTTGAAAGAATAATCGCCGACAAAATGGTAGCAGCGTTTGTGGTAGCTGCGTTTGCCTGTAAAAATGGAAGTATAAAGCCAAAAATACTTGTGTTTTTGTTTTGTAGTATGGATAACCTGTGATAAAAAGCAATCTTGCTATCAAAAAAAATAAAAATGGAGGAGCCTTTGTACCGTTATTTTAATGCCGCGACCGCTTTCATCAGGATTATTTTTATCATGCAAATCTTGATTTTCCTGACAGGAATACTGTTCTCACTATGTATTCATGCCCAGGCACAGCCACCTGCCGTGAATGCACAAATCCTGCGCGAATATCTGGCGGACAACTCCAACGAGCCGCATCAAAAAAACAGCATGGCAACCCTCAAACATTTTTATAGTCTGCGGGATTACCAGCCGGTATGGTCGGAATCCGGCCAGCTCACCCCAAGAATTGATGTCGCGCTGACCTTTATCGGTCGCGCCGACAAGGAAGGGCTGGTGGTTGAAGATTATGACCTTGCGAATTTACAGCGACTTCGGCGCGAAAAACATGATCATGCCTCGCTTCATCTGGAATTATGCGTTACTCAGGCGCTGCTGTCACTGATCAGGGATGTAAGCAGTGGCCGGCTGCAGGCAAGTGCAGTCGATCCCGACTGGCATATTGCGCAACCGATTTTTGATTCGGCCAGTTTCTTGCAGCAGGCGCTCATGTCAGATAACTTACAACAAGCGCTTGCCGGTCTGGCTCCAGATACCCCGCAATATCATGCCCTCAGAAAATTACTGGAGAAATTCCAGGCAATAACCGCTACCGAAGAACAGTGGCCAACCATCCCCGATACTGGCACTTCAATTCGGCCAAATACCTCACATCCAGTGATACCGCTCATCCGGCAACGTATAGAGAAAGTCCATGCCTTGTTCGATAATCCGGCTTACGCCATTCCATCCAGCGACAGCCAGTTTTATGACGAAGCGCTGGAAAACGCAGTCAAGGCATTTCAACAGCAGCACGGGTTGAACGCAGACGGCGTCATTGGCAGGCATACCAGGCAGGCCATGAATCTGTCGCCACAAGAATACACCCAGCGCCTGCGTATCAATATGGAACGCCTGCGCTGGCTACCGCGAAATCTCGGTGATCGTCATATCCTGGTCAACATCGCCGGGTTTACTCTGATTGCCGCCCAGCAAAACGCGCCAACGCTTGAAATGCGTATTGTCGTCGGACGGGATTACCGTTCAACGCCAAGCTTCAGCAGTCATATCTCGCATATAGTGTTCAATCCTTACTGGAATGTTCCGAGCAGTATCGCAAGCAAGGATTTACTGCCAAAACAAAAGCATGATCCCGATTTTTTTACATCCCAGGGCATCAAGGTCTATGCTGACCATACGCATGAATTCGAGATTGAGCCGGATATGATCGACTGGCACGCAGTTGGCAAAAAACTTCCTTACGCCCTGAGACAAATGCCGGGTAGCAAAAATGCGCTGGGACGCATGAAATTCATGTTCTCCAATCCATTTAGTATCTATTTACACGATACGCCCTCAAAAGCACTCTTTAAACGAGATATACGCACCTTCAGTTCAGGCTGTGTCCGACTGGAAAAACCCATGGAGCTGGCCGAATTTTCTCTGGGAAAATCACTGCAGGACGCCGGTTTTCAGAATAAACTAAACAGCGGCAAATCTTATACGGTGCACTTACCGGAACGGTTGCTGATCTATATCGTATATCTGACTGCATGGACTGATGCACAAGGAAATATCCTTTTTTCTTCAGATATTTACGGGCGCGACAAACGGGCATTAACCCTTGCGCGCTGGTTGGAATGAGTAACTGCTGTACCTGCTGCATCCTCTACTTCTCCTGCTTATCGAAGTAATTCTATGTCAACCAATGGAGCAAATATATGCCTGACTTGATACCCGATATCACAGTACGTCGTCAATTTTTACGTGCGGGACTTGGTGCCTGCGCCCTGCTGGCTTTTCCCGCCACATCCGCCAGTATCATCCCTCAAAGAGCCGAAAAACGTATCGACATGCTGAATTTGCATACCGGCGAGAGCGTTAAAGCGGTTTACTGGGCAAAGGGACGCTATATCCCCGATGCCCTGCAATCCATTGAAAAAGTGCTGCGTGATCATCGTTCCGGCGAACAACATGCCATCGACCCAAGATTGCTGGACTTGATGGAGTATTTGCGTTACCGCATGGGACAGACCAAACCCTTTCACATCATTTCAGGCTATCGATCACCTGCCACCAATGCCATGCTCTCAACGCACAGCAGCGGTGTCGCAACCAAAAGTCTGCACATGCAGGGCAAAGCAATCGACATTCGCCTGCCAGGTGTACCGCTTGCCACCCTCAAGAAAGCAGCGATTTCCTTAAATGCGGGTGGCGTCGGTTATTATCCAAGATCCGATTTTATTCATCTTGATACCGGCGCACCGAGATATTGGTAAAGCGCCTTCCTCTCCAGGCAGGCGCTGATTTGACATGTCGCGGAACATGCGGTTTCCGATGCGCGCTGTCCTATAAGAGATTGACCGGTATTTTGAGATAAACCGCGCCATTGTCTTCTGCTGGTGGCAATTGCCCTGCCCTGACATTAATCTGTACAGACGGAAAAATCAGGACAGGCATTCCCAGCGTCGCGTCACGTGCAGTACGTACCGCGACAAATTCCTCTTCACTGATACCATCGCGCACGTGGACGTTGTGCACCCGTTCATCGGCCACTGTACTTTCCCACTTGACTGGACGGCCACCGGCAGGATAATCATGACACATGAACAGCCTGGTTTCAGGCGGGTAGTCCAGCAATTTACGGATTGAACGATAGAGTTGTCGCGCATCTCCTCCCGGAAAATCCGCGCGTGCAGTGCCTGTATCCGGCATAAACATAGTATCGCCAATAAAAATTGCGTCCTCAAACTGATAGGCGAGATCAGCCGGCGTGTGTCCAGGGACGAATATCGCCCTGCCACGAATGTTGCCCACGTCGAAACATTCGCCGTCAGCGAACAGATGATCGAACTGCGCGCCCTCCGTGCTAAAACTTTTTTCCAGATTGAACATTTTTTTAAAAACGGTTTGAACCATGGAAATCTTGTCACCAATCGCTGTTTTTCCGCCCAATTCCGTTTTCAGATAATGTGCCGATGAGAGGTGATCGGCATGCGCATGTGTTTCAAGTATCCAATCCACCGTCAGGTTATTGGAACGAACGAAGTCAATCAGCTTGTCAACTGCATGATGAGATGTCCGGCCAGACTTGGGATCATAGTCGAGCACCGGATCAATAATTGCGCAATGACCCGATGGCTGATCAAACACGACATAACTGACCGTCGCGGTAACGGGATCAAAAAAACCTTGAATGCTGGGTTGCATAATGCTCTCCTTTTGTTAATGAAATTAAAGTAAAAATATAATATATTATATTATTTCATATAAATACAATTAATTATTAATAACAATGTTTTAATATAATTTATTAACATACATTATATTATGATATGATAAGTGGCGTTGCTGGCATACAGATACCAACTGCTGGCGAGGCAAGAACAAAAAAAATATTAACGCGGCATATGATTGACATGTAAGGAAATATTTTTTTCGAATAACGACGTATCGTAACGAAATATGGATTTTTAGAGATGCTCAATACATAATGAACACTGATATCCAGAACAAAATAAATTCAACCCCTTCCGGACAGGATTTTTCTGCCCTGTTGAAGGAAAGGGCTTCAGCGACCAAGGCTTGCACCTTGCTGAAGATATTAGCAAACGAAGACAGACTGCTGATTTTATGTCAACTTATGCAGGGCAGCAGAAGCGTTGGCGAATTGGCTCAATCACTGGGAATCCGGCAGCCGACGTTGTCACAACAACTAACCGTGTTACGCGAGGAACAGTTAGTCACCACTCAGCGCCGTGGAAAATATATTTTCTATACATTGGCAAGCACCAAGGTATCAAGCATCATGCTGACTTTATATGAGCTTTATTGCCAGAATGACGAACAAGAGTCGTCGGTTCAGGATGTGTCTCATTCGATTGAGGAGAGTCCCTGAAATGTGCTCAACATCCGCCTGTTTCCCAATCAACCCGAGCTTTTTCATAAGGAGTGCATCATGAGCACAACCACTGAAGCAACCTGGAACAAACTGAATGAAAGTTTTGCCGCATCTGGCCAGATCAGCCCGGAAGATATTCCAGCGATTGCGGCGGCAGGCTATCAATCGATCATCTGCAATCGCCCCGACGGGGAAGGCGGCGAGACACAACCGACAAGTGATGCACTCAAGGCGGCCGCAGAAGCGGCGGGTTTGCAGTTTGCCTATCTGCCTGTTGCGATCGGCCAGGTTACCGATGAAAAACGCGAGGCCTTTCATCAGATGTTGAAAACTCTGCCTGAGCCGGTATTCGCTTTTTGTGGATCGGGCAACCGCTCCAAGGCGCTGTATCTTGCCAGTGAACAGAAAAATGTTACCGAATCGTCAGCAGATACAATAACCGATGCCTGCAACTGGGAAGGCGGCGCACCACAGACGCACACCATCGCGCAGGAACATCCCGCACCGGGGACAACACCAGTCATTCCGGCATGCCACTGGGACAACGCCTTCGACATTGTCGTAGTGGGGGGAGGATCGGCGGGCATCGGCGTTACCGCCAGTCTGTTGAACCGGCGTTCCTCCTTACGCATTGCCATCATCGAACCCAATGATAAGCATTATTATCAGCCAGCATGGACGCTGGTTGGCGGCGGCGCCTTTGACCAGGCAGACACGGTGCGCGATATGGCCTCTGTCATACCAAAGGGCGCACAGTGGATTCAGGCCGACGCAACTGGTTTTATACCGGAAAACAATCTTGTTCAATTAGCCGATGGCCGCACCATTGGTTACCAGCAGCTGATCGTCTGCCCTGGTATTCGTCTCGCGTGGGAAAAGATTGAGGGTATTGAGCAAACGCTTGGTAAAAATGGCGTCACTTCCAATTATCGGTTTGATCTTGCACCTTATACCTGGATGTTGGTTAAACAGTTAAAAAATGGCAAAGCTCTGTTCACTCAGCCACCCATGCCGATCAAGTGTGCTGGCGCGCCGCAAAAAGCTATGTATTTGTCCTGTGATCACTGGCAGAAGCAAGAGGTGCTCGATAAAATCAATGTCGAATTCGATACAGCGACTCCCGCTTTGTTTGGTGTGGCCGAATTTGTCCCGCCGTTGATGGCGTATGTCAATCGTTATCACGCCAAACTGGCCTTCAATTCCAATCTGGTCAAGGTTGATGGTGACAGAAAGTTGGCGACATTCGAAGTCAAGGATGAGCACGGACAAGTCACGCGTGTCGAAAGACCATTTGATATGCTGCATGTCACCCCACCACAGGCTGCACCAGATTTTTTGCGCAACAGCCCGCTGGCCGACAGTAGTGGTTTTTGTGAAGTAAACCCTAAAACCTTGCAGCACGCGCGCTTTCCAAATATTTTCTCATTGGGTGATGCTTGCTCGTCGCCCAATGCCAAGACGGCCGCCGCCGCCAGAAAACAGATTGTCATCGTTGCTGAAAATCTGCTGGCTGCACGTGAAGGGCTGGAGCCAGAATTGATTTATGATGGCTATGGCGCTTGTCCGCTGACAGTGGAAAATGGCAAAGTCATTCTTGCTGAATTTGGTTTCGGTGGAAAACTGCTTCCCAGTTTCCCGCTTGACCCTACCGTTGCCCGTAAATCTTACTGGTGGCTCAAAGCCAGGTTTTTTCCATGGCTATACTGGAACGCTATGCTGAAAGGGCGCGAATGGCTGGCGCGCTCCACTGGAACGAATTGAACGCCATCGCCCCACACAACTGACATCATAACCAACATGGAAATTTTACTCATCAGCCTGTTGCTGGGTACGGTCACCGGGATCATTCTGGCCTTGACTGGCGCAGGCGGGGCAATTATTGCAATCCCCTTGCTGGTTTTTGGATTATCGATACCAATGGCGCAAGCTGCACCCGTTGCCTTGCTGGCGGTAGCCATATCAGCCACAATCGCCGCCTGGATCGCGTTCAACAGACTAAAAATCGTACGCTATCGTGCCGCAGGCTTGATTGCTGTGGTGGGCATGCTGATTGCGCCGCTCGGCATCTGGGTGGCGCAATTTCTGCCCGATCTGCTGTTAACACTATTATTTTCAATGGTGTTGGCCTATGTTGGCTGGCGTATGTTTCAATCACCCAGCCAGCATAAAATGCCTGAAAAATCTGCGTTACCGGATTCCACGAATTCCACAGATTCCGCTCCCTGTCAGTTCGAAACTGCCAGGGGTCGTCTCATCTGGAACGAGCCTTGCGCCAAAGCACTCGCGCTTGCAGGACTAACAACCGGATTCCTGTCTGGACTGCTAGGTGTTGGTGGCGGCTTTATCATCATCCCTGCCCTCAAGCATGCAACTACGCTTCCAATGCAATCCCTGATCGCCACCTCCCTGGCTGCCATTGCATTGATTTCGACAATCGGTTTCCTGTCTGCCGCCTTCATCGGCGCCATGCGATGGGCGATTGCCATACCGTTCAGCGTCGGCGCTGTTTCAGGAATGCTGATCGGCCGTCGCTACACTGATCGCATCAATGAAACGCTTCTCCAACGTGGCTTTGCCATTGTGGCAGGATGTATTGCATTGGGAATGATCGTTCATGCAACTTTGGTGTTCTTTTAGCTGAAACTTGCTAACATGTCCGACGGACTAGCCCAAATATTGATTGCCCCAACCAACTGCTAACCGTTTTCTGACCCATGGCAGCTAAAAAGATGCAACCCTCGGCAACATACGCCCAAAGTGAAAAAATTCGTGTCGATAAATGGCTGTTTGCTGCCCGTTTTTTCAAAACACGCTCACTGGCTGCCGAGTCCATTGAGAAAGGACGGGTACAGGTTAATGGTCTACGCGCCAAGCCGGCCAAGACCCTGAATAAAGGAGACAAACTGGAGATTCGCATCGGCGAGTACCGGTATCATATTGATGTATTGGCACTATCCGATAAGCGCGGATCTGCCACCATCGCACAAACACTCTATCAGGAGACAGAAGAAAGCCGTCTTGCGCGACAGGTGGTTGCCGAGAAACTCAAGGCGCAACCACACTTCGAAGGCAAAGGACGCCCTACCAAACGTATCCGGAGGAATCTACAGCGGTTGATCAGCAGAGAATGACTACCCAGGCACAGATCATTCTCAAAGAGATTTTTGGATTCTCTGAGTTCCGTGGACAGCAAGCCAACATTATCTTACATGTCGTGGAAGGTGGTGACTGCCTAGTGCTAATGCCCACCGGTGGTGGAAAATCATTGTGTTATCAGATTCCCGCATTAATAAGAGATGGTGTGGCAATCGTCGTCTCGCCGCTGATCGCGCTGATGGAAAATCAGGTTGCCGCACTCAAGGAGCTGGGCGTGCGCGCGGCTTTTTTGAACTCGTCACTTTCAGCGAACGAGTCATTGGTAGTCGAGCAGGCCATGCTCGCCGGCACGTATGATCTGATTTATGTCGCACCGGAAAGGTTGTTGACACAACGCTTCCAAACATTACTGCAGCGTGCGTCCTTGGCGCTGTTCGCAATCGATGAAGCACATTGCGTCTCGCAATGGGGGCATGATTTCCGGCCGGAATACAGCCAGCTCTCACTGCTCCACAGGAAATTTCCGCAAGTCCCGCGTATCGCGCTGACCGCCAGCGCCGATGACAAAACCCGTTCTGATATTATCCATTGCTTGGGTTTGCAGCAGTCCCCCGCTTTTATCAGCAGCTTTGACCGCCCGAACCTGTATTACCGGATTACAGAAGGACCCAATAGTCGCATGCGTTTACTGGATTTTATCCGTCAGGAACATCCCAGTGACAGCGGAATTATCTATTGCCGCTCACGCAAAAAAGTGGAGGAAACCGCAACCTGGTTGAATACCCAGGGCGTCACCGCCCTCCCCTATCATGCGGGCATGGATACTGCCATACGCAGTCAGCATCAAAAAAATTTCCTGTATGGCGATCGCATCGTAATGGTTGCTACAACCGCATTTGGGCTGGGAATTGATAAGCCGGATGTTCGCTTTGTCGCGCACCTGGATTTACCCAAAAGCATCGAAGGCTACTACCAGGAAACGGGACGGGCCGGGCGCGATGGTCTTGCCGCCGATGCCTGGATGACTTATGGACATGGGGACGTTACCAAGTCGCGTCGTTTGCTTGATCTCAATTCAACGCCGGCGCATATCAAACAGGCTGCACTCAACCGCTTGAACGCACTGCTCGGGCTATGTGAAACCACAACCTGCCGCCGAGTATATCTGCTCCAGTATTTTGGTGAAATGCCTGATTATTCGGTATGTGGTCATTGCGATATCTGCCGGGAAAGCCTGCCCGCCCGGGACATGACCATCTCCGCACAAAAGGCGTTGTCCTGCGTTTATCGTACTGGTCAATGTTTTGGTGTGGAATATCTGGTTGATGTTCTGCTGGGCAAGCTGACCACGCGGATCAAACAATGGAATCACGATAAAATCAGCACATTTGGTATCGGCCAGGAACTGGATGCCGCTGGCTGGCGCACGATTTTCAGGCACTTGCTGGCACTTGGCTTTCTGGATGTCAACGATGAACGCGATACTTTGCGACTCACGCAAGCTGCGAGAGGAATATTGCGTGATCAGCATAAAGTCATCCTAAGATTTCAACCTGGACGCAGACTGATAAAAGATAAAAAAACCGCGCATTCTGTCCATTTCACGCCGCCTGAGCAGCAACTCTGGGAAGCATTGCGACATTGGCGGCAAACCGTCGCCAAAGATCACGGCGTGCCTGCCTATGTGGTCTTTCACGATACTACCCTGCTGGAATTGATACGCCTGCGCCCACAGTCCAGTCATGCGTTGCAACAAATATCCGGCATGGGCACAACCAAGCTTTCGCGCTATGGTGATGCGCTATTGGACATATTGCGCGCAACCGACAGCTAACCGAAACTCAGTCCCCAAAAAAAGGCAATCATCAGCAGGTTTTTTCTGCTTTCCAATATAACATTCATGCGTCACATCTCGACGTGTTGTTCAAATACAACAAAAAACACGCCAAAATACAAAAAATACCGGTTTATTGTTGCATCGATGAAATGTCTTGGGCACAATCCGCCTAACCCTACCGGGTCGGATACTCTTGATCTAGCAGTGCATTGATTTGTTAATGCGTTCGGTTAGCAAATCACAAATAAGCGGTACGCAACACGATTATTTTTGTTGTTTTTTTTCTTAAGGAGAGTTTTAAATGAAAAAAAGACTGATTTCGCTGGCCGTTGCCAGCACACTGGCAGCACCGTTGGTAGCTTCTGCTGACGGCACACACGTCACCATCTTCGGTCGCCTGCAAGCTGAATACGCCACTGTCGATGTTGATGGTTTCAATGCACAGACCGCCATTGTCGACGACGCCCTGCAATCCCGCTGGGGACTGCAGGTTGCTGAAGATTTAGGAATGGGTCTGCAAGCAATTGGCCGTGTTGAATTTTCTTTCAACCCTGGTTCCGGCTCCAATCAAACCGCTCGGGAACAATGGGTTGGTCTGGGTGGTGAACAATGGGGTGAATTGAAATTTGGTCGCGTGCAATCTCCGTTCAAGGATTTTGCCGGTGGTCAATCAATCGATCCTTTTGCATACACCAGCTTGCACGCAACCGGTAGTGGTGGTTTGATGGTTTCATCACAAAATGGCTTGGGCTCGGGTGACAACAGTTTTGTCAACAGCGCTGTGCGTTTTGACTCACCCGTAGTTGAAGGTTTTGCGTTGTCAGCTTTGTTGATGCCAGGCGATGCTGATAAACGTGATCCATTACTGGATCCAGCTAATTCCGGTGGCGAAAACGGCGAATGGGATTTCCAGGTTGCGGGTAAATACAGCGCACAAATTAGTGATGTTGACTTCGATATTTTCGGTGGTTATTCCCGTGATAATGTTAGTAAATTCCAGAAAATCAGCGGCGTAAAAGATGACGAGGAAATCTGGCGCGGTGGTGCACTCGTGGGCTATGCCGGCTTCCGTTTACGTGGTCAGTTTGAATGGGTGAACAATGCCAATCCGTTTGGTGGTGCCGCCACTTGTACCGATGCAGCTGCATTTGGTAGTGCTAACGGCCCTATCAGCTTGGATGGCGGTCGTGGTCAATGTAACTCGGCAATGCATGCAAATGGCGATGGCTATCTGTGGATGTTAGGCGGCGACTATACCATTGGCAACACCATGCTGATCGCACAAGGCGGTACGGCCAAAGCAAAAAGCGAGGGCCTCATTGCCAAACGTAATGTCGAAAATATTACGGTTGGCGTGATTCACAGCCTGAGCCGTCGTTCCAGCCTGTTTGGTGGCTATCAGCGTGTTTGGGTCAAAGACAGAAACCTGGTAGGCGTGGATGCCGATCGTAATGTTTACTCGGTAGGTTTGCGTCACGATTTCTAATAAAATCACGATCAGTTAACCTGTCGTTTTAAAAAGGGTGTCGGGCAAAAGCTGCCGGTGCCCTTTTTTATTGGCTATGTTTGCCTTAACAGTTGAAAATCTCCTGAACACCCCATAACAGCTTGTAAGATGTAAGATTAACCAAGGCCAGCGGAAACTGGTATTTTTGTCGATCCCGCATCGCCTGGCGCTCGCTCGCACGGTCAAGCCTTCAATCAACGCCGCGCTGTCATTCAACCATTGCTCCTTATGCCGCAGATGGGCCAAAGGCGTTCCCGATACCGCTATAAATGGTGCTTGCACGCGCAATAGCGAACGCATTGTAGTCCCGCTTGGCATATCGCCTCGCTCAGGCAATGCCTGACCTGTTCTTTTTGGCTACGACTAAGTTGCGATATTTTTTCCAGCCGCTCCCGAAAATCAGAGGCTTTCATGACCATGCTCTCCAGTCTTGATGTTCCAGCCTCTTGGACAAAGAAGTCTTTTCAACATTTAACACAGGCATAGCTTTTCCTGATTAGCAAGATTGTTCAGCCAAACCCGATTTTTTCTATTATAAGGCGCATACTGACCCGAACAAACCCATCAAAGAGAAACTGTCATGGCCATGAACCGTATCCAATTCCAAGCAGGCTTGTCCTTACCTGCATTCCTTGCCCAGTTTGGCACAGATGAGCAGTGCGCGGATGCATTGGAATTGTCTCGTTGGCCGCAAGGATTCTGCTGCCCAAGCTGCAACGCCACGGATTACTACTTGCTCAAGGTAGGAAAAGGCTATGTCACAATTAATTGTTGAAATTACCTTGTTTTCCCAAGAGCTGATAAAAAACAGAAAGTTGGTGTGAT